>JAJYEP010000001.1 GCA_021785735.1 Thermoplasmata archaeon
TGGCTGAACAGGACCTCTTTTCACTACTGCTGGAGGTGATGAGGTTCCTCAACATTGCATCTGTTTCCTTTGGCAAAGATGGTGTTGTTAATTATGAAATGGCAAAGGATCATGCGCCTGTAATCTTAGGAAACATTGGAAAATATCATGAAGAATCTTCATTCAGGAAGGTCATAGAAAAGGTTGATTTGGTTGTTAGCAAGAAAATAGATCTCTATGATTTTGAGACCTTCATGGCAGAAATATACGTGGACGATGGCCGGATCGAGGAAGCCTCAGATACCATAAAAATTTTGACCAAAAATATGAATATACCGGGCAGGAAACCATCTGGAAGGCTCTATAGAGTTATGGGTACCGTGGACTTCTTCCTGGGGAACCTTGACATATCAAAGGATGAGTTTGAAAAGTCACTGGAACTCTGCAATATGGACAACGATAATGACTGCGTTGGATCGGCTTATCTGGGGCTTGGAAACATTTATGGAGTGATGAGTTCAAACACTTCCGCAATAGAATACTATGACAGGGCCTTTGCATCATTCAGGGAGACAGACAACAAGAAGGGAATGGCGAAGGCAAAAATTAACTTATCATACGTATTTGCAAGAACTGGCGACATATGGGAATCGAATGTTGCTAATTCAGAATCCTTGGAGCTATTAATTAAGAGCGGAGATAAGAACTTACTTCAGATGGCATACTTAAACAAGACTTCGATGCTGATTGCCCATGGAGAATACAGGGAAGCATCTGAAAGCGTAATGAACACTTATTATATTAGTACAGAAACAGAAAACAGAAGAATCTTTCATCTTGTTCGGCTGGCCATGACAGATATAGATATATCTAGGCAGAAAAACCCGATAAAATCATACATTGTGAAGGCCCTGCGATATTTCAAAAAGATGTCAAGTCCGATGGATATTGCCTATTGCTATGCTACGCTCGCAGAATTTCATATTTCTGATAAAAAGGCAGACTATGCGGTACATTTTATAAGGAAATCTATAGTTATAAGTCTTAAGGTTGGAGACGTAGCCAGCATGGTATCCGCAGGAATCAAAATCCTGAGGGTGGCTGTTATCCATAAAACGAATGAAACCATCATTTTGAAAATTCACAAAATAATGCTGGAAAACCTTACAGATAAGAGATTTTTAAAAATATATAATGATATAGTGAAACAGTTTCTCCCCTTTATTTAGAAAACCCAAGTTCCTCCATTTGCAGGTGCATTCATCGACTGTTTCACCCCCTCCTTAGTTGGTTCCATTGGGACCTCATTTTCTAGTTTCATAATTTGGAAACATATGGGAGTTATTAAATATATTTATTTTTATATAAAACATATAATTTTAAATATATAAATAGATTTATGCATATTTAAAATAATTATGAGAAACTTGAGATTAACATCATGATATAAACCGGGCATTGGATTTTATATTTTCGCACCATCAATGATAAAATTCTTCCAAAGCAATCGTGGAAAAACAATATGTTTCTTACTTTTTAAAATCAACAATGTTCGAAGAAATTAAGAAATGAATAAAATAATTACTGCGTCACTGCGGGGGCTCTCCAATAGTTGTGCTTTTTGAGCGTATTGCCTCGAGATTTTCCTTAATCTTACCAAGGCCAACGTAAAGCAGAATTGCCCCGATATAATTGATGAATAGGAAAACAATACTGCCCGCCTTAACAAGACCCGTGTCGTAAATGGAACCTATACGGTAAAGTCCGATGATGAGCATTATCAATCCCACCAGAAGTAAAATTGCCCCAATGACCACAAGTACTGCGAAAGCAAGTATACCGCCAAGAATTGATGAAATTGGTGTTTGAGCATTGCCAGAGAGGCCTATGGAAAGAAGGAATCCCAGAAATATGGCCACGCCGATCAAAACCATTACAACACCCACGAGAAGGAGCACGGATCCCGTCTTTCCAGTGCTGAACCTTCTATTGGCAACAATAAGCTTTGAGAATCCACGGTATATGAAGTACATTGAAACAATGAATAGGGCAAATATCACGGTGGATGAGAGCAAACTAAAGAAGAGGGACGAACTGTTTATTATCAATGTGGTTGAACCAGGAGAGGTTGAAATCGGGACAGAGGATTCAGATCCGAAAACAGAGAAGAATCCAAGGGATGAAGCAATCGTACCATTTATGACAGCCATTACAATACCGATAAGTCCAGATATCAGTACTATCAGCATTCCAATCCTCAAGCTGGAAATTCCGTCTATGGCGGAATCAATTATTCTTGGGTCGGCACCAAGGTTGAGCGGCTGACCGCAAACCTCACATACGCTGGCACTGTCTGGATTCTGGAAATTACAGTTTGGGCAGACTTTTACCATCATTAAGAAATGTTTCGCTGCATATAAAACTATAATACAAGTCGAGTTCAGAATATTACATGGATATGAGTTATATCTAGCCGATGCCCGAGTGTCCTCTTTTAACTATTTCATTTATACACAGATAACAAACAGTTTTGTCAATGCATAAATACCGGAAAGAACTGCATGCGGGTTTGAATGAGCTCAAGCATCAGAGGTTTCCACCCTTCCATAGTGACAATCGGATTCGCAGACTTCATCAGAGGATTTACCAGATATCCTCTCTGGATACTGATATCAGTATATCTGCTTACGACCAGACATTTCAATTACATAGATATCGGACTGGTATTTCTTGCTCAATCTATCTTTGCCGTGCCTTTTTCCATATACGGCGGGAGAATTTCAGATATAAGTGGAAGAAGGAAGCTTGCAATAACAATGCCCACGGTGCTCTCAGCTTCTTACCTGATCTTCTTTCTTGTGATTTATTACAATCTGTCTCTACCAATAATTACAGTAATGATGGTGGACATAAGTATACTGAATATTGTACAGTATAACGTAAACAACTCAATTTTAACAGACCTTTCAAGTGAAGTACAACGACTGAACTCATTCAGTCTTGTCCGTGTCATGAGCAACGCAGGCATTGGAGCTGGTTTAATATTTTCAGGGCTGGCAGCGATAATCAATCCGGCATACTTTTTTCTTGCTCCGGTATTTGGTTCCGTCGCAGAAGTATTCATCTATTACAGGTATGTTCCCGAATCCATATCCAGAAGGAACGTTAATTTTAGTGGATCTCCACACAAATTCTCATTTAGGAAAGATCGGCTCCTAATCACGGTATCACTTGTGCTGGCATTCTCTTCACTGATGTCAGGAATGTATGAAAGCCCTATCCTGCCATTGTATCTTACCAGTAGGTTCGGCTACTCGGAGATCCAGATCACATTACTCTATGCAGTAAACACGCTGATTGTAATCATGTTTCAGTTCCAGATAAACAAGTTGAGTCGGAAGATAGGAGAGATACCAACTTATTCACTCGGTCTTGTCCTCTATGCTGTCTCATACCTGATTTTTGGCATTGAGGGGATCTTCACACTGCTCATTCTCAATGTTGCGATGCTCACAATTGGCGAGGACATGACGTCTCAGTTCTCGCAGGTGTTCATATCGAGAATAGCGCCCGAAGACAGGCGTGGTGAATATTTCGGATACAGTTCGGCAGTATTCAGCTTTGTTTACCCGTTTACTCCTCTTTTGGGAACATTTATTCTCCAGACATTCTACTACAATCCGATCCTGCTCTGGGGAATAATATCCGGATTATGCCTTTTGATGGCTTTGGTCTCTCTGTCAATGAGAAGGGTGATTCCAGACCCGAGAAAATCTGTCCCACCATTGATATGATCAAATTCAATCAGTTATGATTCGTAAACCCGACGCACAAGAGTCTTTTCCATCTTTATGTCGTCGCCATCAATTTCTGATTCGCGAAACATTCTCTTCCTGTAAAATCCAATTCCTATCGCGTTCAGGCGGTGAACATAAAGTTTCACAGAAGAAATTCCCCTGAGTAATAGAGTCTTTTCCGTCTCATCCATAAGTTTTGTGCCTATCCCCATTCTCGTGTGATCAGGAAGAATGTAGAGGCGGAGTATCTCGGCCTCGTCACCCGTAGTCTTTGTTTCAATGAAACCGGTGAGACGATTATCCACAAATGATCCGTAAAAAATTATGTCGCCTCCAGGATGAGTTCTTGAGATGTCACTCCTTATTTTTTCCGTATCATAATTTCTTCTGATCCATTCTTCTATGAATGATTCTGTATAAATATCCCTATAAGCCCACATCCAGGACAGACGCGCGATGTTTCTGATCTCGCTGCTATCATTTGCAGTCAGGGGCTTAACAATGCAGTAATTCAATGAGGCAGCATTAAATAATAATTATTAAAAATTCTGGCAACGGAAGGGAAGTGATTCAGGGCGATACCTGTACCTTTTCATCGGTTTCTGACACTTCCATCATTCCAAGCTTCATGGCACCTATATTAATGTCAAGCAGCTTACCGGTGAATCTGTCGATCAGAGCATCGGTAATATTTTTTTCATTCACCGGAAGGATACCAAGTGACAGCGCGGCACCTATCATGACCACATTTGCCGATCTGAACGATCCGGCTTTTCTACCAAGGTCAACCGCATCAATTTCGTATATTTTACTGCTGCTTGATACCATTGAGATCATTTTCTGGATATCGGGATATTCCTCGTCCTTCATGCTAACCGATATTGGAGTTAACTTTTCCTTGTTCATCAGAACTCTTGCATCGGTATTGACTGATTGCAGAACCCGAAAGGTTTCTATGGGCTCAAATCCCATGATAAGATCGACTCTCCTTCTGGGAGATATTGGACCATAGACATCACCTATCCTTACCTCAACGCTAACAGATCCTCCCCGCTGTGAAAGACCATGAATCTCGGACATAACGACGTTGAGTCCGGCCTTTATTGCAGCTTCCGATATTAGGGTACCAGCAGTGATTACCCCCTGCCCCCCGACGCCTGCAATGATCATGTTGAACGTCTTCATTGTCTCACCTCAATTGCCTTGAACGGACAAACATATGCTTCAGCGCAAACACCGCAGCCGTCGCACAGATTGGGATCAATCCTTATCTCTCCATTCTCTATGAATATCGCAGGGCACGAAAAATTCTCTACACAATTCATACATTTCCCGCATTTATCCTGGTCGACAGTGTATGTGAGAATTTTTCCGGTTTTCTGCATATCCCTGTCCCTTAGGATGGCGCATTCCCTCCGTGAAACTATCACAGATACGGAATCCTCCTTGAGAGCTCTGGTGATTGCTTTCAGAGATTCCTTGAGGTCATAGGGATCAATTACCTGTACGTCCTTGACGCCCACGCTTCTGGCAATGTCTTCTATTGCTATTGAAGGTGATTCTTCGCCCAGTGCATTGAATTTCTCTCCTGGGTTTGGCTGCTGTCCCGTCATTGCAGTGGTTCCATTGTCCAGCACAATAACAAGAATGTTCAGCTTGTTATGGACTGCGTTTATTAGTGGAGGTATTCCGGAATGGAAAAATGTGGAATCTCCAATGAATGCAATCACCTTCTGGTTCGTCGACATGGCAAAACCGTTGGCCATACCTATAGAAGAGCCCATTGAAATCATTGTATCTGCCTCCTCGTATGGATCGTACACTCCAAGCGAGTAACACCCTATATCCGAAGCAAATATGGTATCAGGCTTATTCATCATCTTAACTGCCCTCTTTACTGCATAATATGCCGCCCTGTGAGGGCATCCGGGGCACAGAACAGGCGGTCTAGGCGGCAGATCGAGTTTTCCCTTGGGTGCATCCTGGACAGCGAAACCAATTATCTTTGAAAGTGAATGGGCGACAGTGTCCGGTGTGAACTCATGGCTTTCGCTGAAATATCCGTCCAGCTTTCCGTATATCCTTGCATCAATGCTATGCATCTGTGCAATGGTCCTTATTTTGGATTCGAGGTACGGATCAAGCTCTTCCACGATTATCACGTCTCTGTGGTTGGTGATAAACCCTCCAATAATCTTTTCAGGCAGTGGGTTTGTGAATCCAAGCTTCAGTATGTCTGCGTCGAGCCCATATTCTGTTATCACATCCATGACAGAGTTGTATGCGGCGCCAGACGTGATTATCCCATATTTTCCGTTGCCATGATGCTCAATCCTGTTCATGTTGGAACTGTCCGATTCGCCCTTCAATCCGTGCATTTTATCCATCAATTTTTCCTTGAGCGTATATGAATTTGAGGGCAGGCAGACAAATTCGTGGACATCCTTGACAAAAACACCCATTTCCGGCAAGTCCTTTCGGATCTCCCCAAGTTTCACGAGTCCACGCATATGGCTGACTCTCGTGGTGGTTCTGAATAGTACTGGCAACTTGTACTTCTCAGAAAGATCAAATGCCTGCAAAAGGAAATCCTTTGCTTCCTGCGGATTGGAAGGTTCTATCATGGGAACATGTGCAAGATCGGCATAGTGTCTGTTATCCTGTTCGTTCTGCGAGGAATACATGGACGGATCGTCTGCAGACATCACCACCATGCCTGATCTCACTCCGGTGTATGCAATGCTCATAAATGGATCGGAGGCAACATTCAACCCGACATGTTTCATGAAAACCATCGATCTCAAACCGGAAATCGAAGCTGCAAATGCAGTCTCAATTGCAACCTTTTCATTCACGGAAAACTGGAACTTCATCCCAAATTTCTTTGCGATCAGTGATAGCGTATCACCAACTTCGCTCGAAGGGGTTCCGGGATATGTGGTTGCAACCCTGACACCTGCCTCGACAGCACCTCTTGCTATAGCCTCGTTGCTCAAAAGAAAAAGAATGGTCTCCTGGGTGCCTTCCAGCATAAGATCGTTAAGTTTGACCATAGACTATCATATTATGATCCGCCATTGGTATTATTAATTCATACCTTACATCTCAGGTCAATGATAGTTATTATCACGCTTTACTAATTATAAAATTTGAGATCGGGTAGAAAGAAGTTATCGCTCATATTTTCCAAAAAGTTCAGCCGTTATTGAGGAAAATTTTCCGGAATTTGAAAGAAATTCAGAGGGAACAAATCTCGGTCCCTCCGGGGAATCATAATGCGAGAAAGGTATTCCGTATGTTTTCTGCAAATTTTCCTCGTTTATCACTTCCTCAGGGGTTCCCGAGGCAACCATGCTTCCGTTCTTCATCAACAGGACACTGTCACAAAGATTCCAGATCATGTTGATATCGTGCATTGTCACAACAACGATTTTATTCTCGTCTTTTAGTGACCTGACAATTCTGAAAACCTTCGTGGATTTATCAACATCCAGGAAGGAAAATGGCTCATCCATCAGACAAACATCCGCATCCTGGTAAATTAATGTAGCAAGCATCACCAGCCTCTTCTCGCCACCGCTCAGCTGGGAAAATTGTCTTTTATAAAGGTTTTCTATGCCAAGCTTTCTGAGTGATCTTTTAATGCCTTCCGGTGGTCTCCCTGTGAAATAACCTGCGGTCCCTATCACGTCACTGACGGTGAAGCTGAAAGGGTTTGGTGTCTCCTGTGATAGCATGGATATTATTCTGGGTCTCTCCATATGCTGATATTCGTTGATGTCCCTGTCATTATATCTGATCTCTCCGGATTCCTTCTTCAGTATTCCAGCTATGATCCTTAGAAATGTACTTTTGCCTGATCCATTCGGCCCGACTATTCCTACCACATCGCCGTTTTGGGCGTTGAGACCAAGCTCTTTCAACCTGAAATTTCCTCTGCTGAACGAAACACCTCTGATCTCAAGCATCATATGACCCCCTTGAAAGTCGTGAAAGCAGAAGCATGAAAAATGGCACTCCAACAAGGCTGGTAACTATACCAATCGGTATCACTTCTCCAGAGATGAAAGCATGTGCGGCATCCTCGGAGAGGATCAGAAATATGCCTCCGATAATCGCAGAAGTTGGTATGACAATCCTGTTTGTTCCACCGTAAATTAATCTGCAAACATGTGGTACGATAAGGCCGACAAAACCTATAAGTCCAGAGACAGCGACGCAGGCGGAGACTCCAAATGCTATGACGCTTATCAGAAGTATCTTGGTGAATTCCACATTGACTCCGACAGTGTGCGCATATTCCTCCCCCAGTTGAATGGCATCGAGTTCGCGCGAGTAAATTATGGACACAAATATTGCAAGAACATTTACAGCTGTAATTATACCAAGTTCCGTCCAGGTAATCTGCTGCAGCGATCCCATCAGCCAGAAGAACACATCACCCTGGAGTCGAACGTTTGAGAATACCATGAACGCAACCAGTGCAGATACAAAAAGAGAAACAGCTATACCCATCAAAAGCAGATAAACAATGGGAACTTTTCCGTGGCGGAATGACAGGAAATATACAAGGTATACAACCACTAGGGAGAAAACGAATGCCATAAGGTCTATTGAATAAATGCCCAGTATATCGATACCAAGCACTATGGTTGCCACCGCTCCAAAAGCCGCACCGCTGGAGATCCCTATGACGTAAGGTTCGGTGATAGGATTCTTGAATATGGACTGGATTACTGCGCCTCCCACGCCGAGAGAAGCCCCTATGACAAGAGCACTGAAAATCTGTGGCTCACGTAGAAGGACCACAATCTCATGCTGAATAGATGTGAAATGAAAATGAAACATTCCGCCGAGAACAGGGACCTGGGATATCATTATCTCCATGACAGTGTAGAACGGAATCTTAACAGAGCCGATGAAGAAAGAGGCAAGAATTACAAGTAGCAGAAAAATAAGGGATAATGCTATCTTGGTTTTGGTGCCGATTGTCAGAATATGCCTTTCCGTTATATATTTGAACATTGCTTTCACGCGTTTGGCATTGGAGGATATCCAAGATTAATGGGGAAATTCGGTATATTGAGGTAAATCCCGGGATAGATGATGCTGATCAACCACTGGATAGCATATATGGTCCTGAAGTCAGGCTCATTGAAAAAGTTGTCATCGAATATGGTGAAGACCTTCTGCGGTGAACCTGTCATTGCAGCAGTCTCATTGAAAGGTGCAGTCTGCACTGCCGATTCCGGAACATACTGATCGAGAAGTATGATATCGGGGGACTCATTGGCTATGACTTCACCACTAATAGTGAAATAACCGCTGTTAGAGGCAACGTTTCGCAGATGTGCTATCAGGAAAAACTGGTTTATGAACGTGTTGTTCCCCGCCGTCCAGTAACCGCCATAGTTTGAGAGATAATAGAAAATTGTCTGCTCAGTGCTAATGTTCGACATCGATGATGAAATGGCATTCAGTGATGAGCTCATCCAGTTGACGATGATGGTGGCATTGGAACTCTTGCCAGTCAGTTCGCCAAGCATCATTGTGAAGTTTTCTATCTGGGGGAAGCTTTCCGGATTATCCAGCATAAACGGAATCTTGAGTGTATTGTTGATGTAAGTTCCGTATGAAGGCATCGTTGATCCGTATCCTAGGACCACCTGCGGTGAAAGGTTTAGCAATTCGCTATAGTCCACTGTATAAGCATTCCCTACATTTGGAACAGATTCGTTTGGCGGATATGAATCATAAACGTTTCCTCCAACCAGATCCTTAATGGCACCAAGGGCATAAAGAGTGGCTGTTGCCGACGGATCAAGACTGACTATCCTTGTCACAGGTTTCTGGAAAACAAAGCTTCTCCCCAAAGAATCTGTGACCTTAATGGGGCCACTTGAACTCGCGTGGCCGGTGGAGCTGACATAACCAAACACTGACAGTGCTCCCAGTACCACGATAATCACTACAACAAGCGCTTTCATCTTCCTGTCAAAAAATCCCGAACTCATTTCAATCACTGAAATTATTTTTCTAAATGTGAAATAGTTTTCACTATAATAAAATTTTCACATGAAACCTTTTTATCATGGATTTGATAAACTGTAGCCGGACTTGGCCGGGGAGCCAGGCTCTCCCTGTTACCCGAAGTCTATATGCGGGGGCGACAGTCCCATGAGACCAACCAGACTTCTGCCAGGCCCCGTGGAATCGATGAGGTTCTGTCCCACTGGATCGCAGGTTCCATCGGTCAATCTCAAAGGAGAATGGCCGATTGATCAATCTGGTGAACCCGCCAGAACCGGAAGGGGGCAACGGTAGCCAGGACTCGTGATGCTGGTGGGGTGCGGATCTGAGAGGAATCGGGGGGTACCTGCCAGGACATCTGGACCGAATGGGACGTGTCCGGTATTTCCGCTTCGGAGAGATCATGGCAGATTTCAAAATAATTCAGGACCCTGTGCATGGCCCAATCAGAATCGACGGCGTTGTGGAGAAACTCATAGATTCCATTGAGTTCCAGAGACTCAGGTTCATCAGGCAGCTTGGCCTGAGTTTTCTTGTATTTCCCGGCGCGAATCACACAAGGTTTGAACACTCCCTGGGAACCATGTACATTTCGGATCAATTCTCCGAGAAAATAGGGCTTGAGGATGCAGACACACTCAGAATTTCTGCTCTTCTGCATGATATAGGACATCTACCTTTCAGCCACAGTTTTGAGGATTTCTTCTTTACCAAGACAAAAATGGAACACCAGGAGGCAGGAAGGAGGATAATTCTGGGTGAAAAGCCATTCGAGGAAAGCAGCATTCCAGACATTCTGGAAAAATTTTCCATGTCTCCCAGAGAAATATCGGATATGGTTGCTGGGAGGCAAAAAACTGCCTCATCGAGCATAGTAAGCGGACCTGTTGATGCCGATGAACTTGACTATTTGCTGAGAGATTCCACTTTCTGCGGCATAGCTCTTGGACTGGTTGATTACAAGAGAATAATAAACACCCTGATTTACAAGGACAATAAACTCATCATAGAGGAGAAGGGGATACCAAATCTCGAATCACTCCTTATTGGTAGGATACTGATGTACAGATCTGTTTACTGGCACAAGACATGCAGGATTGCACAGGGCATGATGGGAATTGCTCTCAGGATGAAGAGATCCGAAATGAAAGAACCCTTTTCCAAGACGGATTACGAATTCCTCACTGAGTTGCTTGTGGATCATGGTTCATCTGAAATGACAAGACGTATTCTTCGGCGAGATCTTTTCAAGGTAATATATTCGAGTGAATATGACAGTGAAAAATACAAGCGGATCAGGAACATGATGGAAGAGAACTTTCAGTCAGATCTTTTCCTGATCGATGTGATTCCTCCACTGGAATTCGATGGAGCGGAGAGATTGAAAACGAACATGACCGTATTGGTCAATGGAAAAAACATGAAGGTGAGCAGTGCCTCACCTCTGGTAAATTCTCTGTCAAAGATTGTCAGGGAGAGAAAGATTCTCGTGTCTTGCGACAGGAAAATAGCCGAAAAATCTTTGTCACTTCTTGGGAGTGTGGATTGATTACTTCAGAATCTTTGTCATTCTCACGGCATGCCTTGATTCCCTGAAGTGTTCACTGTAATAATTATTCAGCTTCTCTAACACCTTGTATCCGTTTTTTTCATAGAATTTTAGTCCCTCATGGTTCTTTTCTCTGACTTCAAGCACCGAGAGAGAAAAGCCCCTGGCTTTCATCTCCTCCTCTATATATGCGAGCAACTTGGAGCCTACTCCAGATCCCTGATAGGAGGGGTCGACTGCAATACTTTCAACATCTGCTGATGAATTGTCAAGCGGAATAGCCACGACATAGCCAGCAATTTTATCTCCGTCTACGGCAACATAATTGAATGCCAGCGGATTCGCAAACATATCTATGATCTCTTCTCCGCTGTAGGGACCAACCTCAAAACTTCTGTTCTCAATGCCTGATATTGCATCAAGATCGGACCATTCAAATTTCCTGAATATCAACACTGAGTCATTTCGCATGAGAATAACAATCTTATCATACTCATAAATGAGTAACTACCAACAGTATTAAATCAGCCGGTGTGATAATCCTTTATGATTAAAGATGCGATAGAATCTCTAAGGGCTGGAAAACCTATTCTTATTCATGATAGTACCAGCAGGGAAAACGAGACTGATATCGTCATCCCCTCGCAGTTCATATCACCAGGGAACATAAACTTCATGCGGAAGAATGGAGGTGGCCTGATCTGCACCACCATGACCTGGCGGGATGCCCAGAAGATAGGTCTGGCATATCTTGAAAACATCTATTCCGAAGCGTTTCCCCAGAGAATGCATCTGTTTAACCAGGATGACCTGGGATATGACAGAAGCAGTGCATTTACTCTGTCTGTTAATTCAAGAGATACCTTTACGGGAATATCCGATTACGACCGATATCTGACGATATCCAATTTTTCAAAGTTCGTCTCAGAAATCGAAAATCTGAACGGAAATGCAGTTAAGGAATTTGACTCCAGGTTCCGGTCGCCGGGCCATGTTTTTCTTCTGATCGCGAGAGATGATTATTTCAACTCGAGACGGGGTCACACAGAGCTTTCCACATACATGATGGAATTAGCTGGTCTGGTCCCATCGGCAACAATAGTGGAGATGCTGTCTGATACAGGTAAATCTGCAAGTGTGGATGAAGCGATGAAGTTCGCAGAGGATCACCAACTAACATTTATAGAGGGAGAGAGTATCATCCGTGAGTGGGTAAATGACGCTGGTAATGGCCACAGGAGTATTCGACATCCTGCATCCGGGACATATACACTTTCTTAGCGAAGCCAGAAAACTGGGAGATAGATTGGTGGTTGTTGTGGCCAGGGATAAGACGGCTATGAAAAATGGTAAGATGCCACTGTTTGATGAAAATACAAGGTTGATGATGGTGTCTCAACTGAAATTGGTTGATCAGGCCGTACTGGGCCATATAGGCGATATATACGAGACTGTATCGGATATAAAGCCGGACATAATAGCGCTGGGGTATGATCAGCATTTCAATGAACAGGATATTGAAAAGAAGTGCCTGGGACTTGGTCTTAAGGTAAAGGTAATGAGGATGAGCAGATCAAACCATTCTGGTCCTGTCAGCTCATCGGAAATCAAGAAGAAGGTTATTGAGGAGATTGAGGGTAGAACTTGAAAATCATAGGAGTCGTTGATACAACCTTCGCCAGGTATGACATGGGAAGATCAGCCATTGATGAACTGAGATCCAACGGAACGGGTTTCACCATCAACCGCTACACAGTGCCCGGAATAAAGGATATACCTGTAGCATGTGAAGTATTGTTCAAAGAGGGTGCAGACATCATCATTGCGCTTGGAATGCCCGGAAAGATGCCGGTGGATAAAATTTCTGCTCAGACCGCTTCCAATGGAATAATGAATGTTCAAACCAAGTGGGGCAGGCACGTCATCGAGGTCTTCGTTCATGAAGACGAGGCCCGGGATGAGAAAGAACTTGCGTGGCTGATGGATATGCGAAGCAGGGAGCATGCAAAAAATGTACTCACGTTGTTGTTCAATCGTCAGAAAATGACTGAATATGCAGGACAAGGATTGAGACAGGGATTCCCAGACGTGGGCTCTGTCGAGGTACCTCTTAAGGGAGGAAGAAGACACTAGGTGTGAAAGATGAAAATAGGAATAGTTGTATCGGAATTTAACTGGGATATCACAACTCTGATGCTTTCAAGGGCAGAGGAGGAGGCAAAATTCCTGGGAGTTGAAGTTGGCAAGGTTGTTATGGTGCCAGGCACATTTGACATCCCGCTGGCAGTTAAGAAGATGCTGGAGATAAGGGATCTCGATGGCATAGTAACTCTTGGGTGCGTCATAAAAGGAGAGACTGATCATGACCAGATTATAATGCAGAACGCTGCGAGGAAAATTGAAGACCTTTCTGTGGAATATTCAAAGCCGGTCTCTCTTGGAATCACCGGCCCTGGACAGACCAGGTTACAGGCCATGGCAAGGATTGAAAACGCGAGAGATGCAGTGGATAGCCTTGTGAAATTGATCAAGGCCATGAAGTCTATCTGAGGGATTTCCTGAGATCCCCCACAGTCATGTTTACCTCTGCATAGAGGTTGTAGGGATGCATGGTTTCCAGACTTTCGGAGGAAACGTTGAGTGAAACAGAATCAGGCAGATCTGGAAACGACTTAACAATTTCTGCGGATATTTCCCTAACAATATCTTCAATAAACTTTGGATTCTTATGCGAATCTATTATCTGCCTGCCCTCTTCATCCATCCCGTATTTCAGTAACTGAGGTAAACCAAGCACTCTTTCACAGGAATTTATCAGATCGGAAAATTGGATATCAAAATCATATCCATGAAGTGCAATGTTGACGATATTTCTCTGGTTATGAGTCACAACGGGAATGTCCCTCAGGAAAGCCTCATATTCAGGGTGATCCGAAATAAGCATGGAACGTGTTTTTTCCATGGTACATGGACACGCGTTCATTCCGCTGACTGAAATCTCTATAGATTTGGTGGGCTGCATTTCAGTGTTTACAGAATAGCCAGATCCAATGCCATAGGAAACAAGGCCCTCTTTTCCGGTTTTGATCATTCTGGGCAGAAACGCCTCGGACTTAACGTGCACGGAAACTTTTCCAGAATACTGGATTTTTTGTGCAATCCCAGCATATATGATCTCCGGGACATTTTTGAAGTCCAAGAATTCACTTTCTGATTCGAGTCCCTCAAGAATTGAATCTGTGATTCTGGATATGCTTGCGCCTTTTTTATCCGGATCAAGACCTACTGAGATATCAATATCCAGAACTGATCTTTGCTCATTACCATCAATCGCGATACTCGCAGGATACCTGAAATGCCTGACCCCCACTTTTTCTATGGGAATACTGTTTTTTGGTGGAGAGTCCTGAATTTCAGCAGAACCGGTCAATAAAAAAATCACTTCTTTTGCTGCTGTTCGTAGCTCTTGCGCAACGATTCCTCTAGCTCTTTGTACTTGTCCTCGAGAGATTTCTGCTGCCTTTCGTAGGTTTTAATTCTGATTTCGCTCAGCTCCTTTTGCTCTTCGAGTTCGTCAATAAGTTTTTTCTTTTCGAGAACCTTGTACATCACAACACCCGTATTTCTGTAAATATCGGTGCCATCAGGTATTTCGTTCAACTCTTTCAGGGTTTTTTCCAGTTCTTTAACCTTTATCTCGAGTTGATACTTCTGACTGGCTGTCTGTTCCAACTGCAATTCTATCTGCTGAGCCTGCTTGATCTGATTCTGAAGATATGATCCCAAATTCGGTTCCATTTAATTCACTTCCCTATTCAATTTACTGAAAAGAACAACCTGCCTTGTCACAGAGGCCAAGGATGCCCTAGCTGCGACTATATCATTGGCTTCTATATAAATATGCAAATTTTCGCCATATTGATTCATTGAAATCCTAGATCTTGCCATACTATCCACTAAATCAGGAGCAATAACTTTGTCAAGTCCATCGAACGACTCCAGTGGAAATTTAATCTCTATCTGAATTCTGTTCAACAGGTTCTAATGTCGAATTGCAATAAAATTTTATCTGATCCTAATTTTTCCAATAAAATTTAAGTTATGCTGAGAATACAGTGAAAGGGTCCGTGGCCTAGTTTGGATAAGGCACCGTCCTTCTAAGTCGGTGATCGTGGGTCCGAATCCCACCGGGCCCGTTTTACAAGGCAAACGGAAGAATATGAAGTTTAAGTGACTTTCACGAAATTATATATTCTGTGGATAGAATGCATCGATCCAGTTTTGAAAACCTTGAGAATTTGTCAGCTCTTGTCTGACAAAAGGGAAAACAAAGGCCCAGCCTGTAATGGTGGCAAAATGATTTTATATAAGATACAATTAAACTTCTGTTGCATATCCTGGACATAGAAATCATAAGAAATCTGCAATGGCCCAACAATAATATGGTTCTTGACAAGGAAAATGTAATGAAATACAAACGTCCATCAGCCTTCTGGATAAGCACGCAACTTCTGGAAAAATCAAAGAAGGGCATGATCACTGGCGTGGATAAAATCACAAGAGGACAGGTATCGGCCAGATGGGATATTATTTCGCGTGCAATGAAGGTGAGAGCGGTTGTTGACCCTAGGATAGTCGGTATGCAGAAGTCATCTGTGTTTTTTAGTGGATCTCTTCCAGACATCTCTCCCCTGTCAATAATAGAGAGCTACCCAGATAATATAGACAGTTTCCACGAGGGATTATTACTGAGACGCGACGGTTCACTGGAATCAGGAATAAAAATTGATATTTATCACAAAGACGACAAGGAACTTTCAAGAATCACAACAGATCTAAATAACATCAACCCGAGGTTCAAACTGAAATCAGTTTCAGGATTTTCCTGGTCATTCCTGTCCGATTCCGATAAATTCAAAAGGCTCAGAAGTTATGACGGGGCCCTTCGCAGTGGCGTAATTGCAGTGATGAATGAGCTGATTAAAAATCCCACCGCCAAGATAAATGAAATGTCAACCAGTACAGGTCTATCAAGATCTGCAATAAAAAAGATTTACGGGGATATCATAACCAGCGGTTCATTGATTTTCGAGCCGACGATGACCGGTAAATGGATCGGTGAGGGGACATCCACCCTTGTATTCTTCGCAGTTCCGGAAAACGAAAAGAAGGCGCTGGACTCGTATCTTGTGAATGAGAGTATAGTGGGAAAAAGGATACTGCTTAAGCGTGACTATTTGAAGGATTCCCTTGGATATCTGTGCTGGGTTAACGATTTCTATGATGCTGTCCAATTTCAGGAGGCTATTCTGGAGAAGTCCGGCAGGTATAAGCCAATGGTGGTTTTGTTTTCAAAAACAATATACAATACAAAAGCCTCGATAAATTTGATCATGGGTAATTCAAATTCCAGCAACAGTGTGATCAGATCCAGCGCCGTGGAGCAGATTGCTGAAGATAACGAACAGAACCCAATAACCTGACAACATTAATCCTTTTGATTCAAAAGCCTCATTGTGGTAACCGTCACTATCAGACTTTACTGCTCAGAAATCAGATAAAAAAGATTAATTGGCGAACAACATCACTTCAACTGGTTGATTATGGATAATCAGGGTCCTCTGGATCTTAAAATATTTCATGAACTTGGAATGACCAGAAAAAAATGCCCCTCATGCGGAAATTATTTCTGGACATCCGACAAGAAAAGGGAAAAGTGTGGAGATCCCCCATGCGGAACCTACACCTTCATCGGCAAACCTCCAACGAAAGTGCACCTCAACGTAAAGGAAATGAGGGATCTCTTCATCAACTTCTTCAGGAAGGATCATCACTTCGTGGAACCTTATCCGGTTGTTCCGAGATGGAGGGAGGATGTCCTTCTAGTAAATGCCTCCATTTACGATTTCCAGCCACATGTCACGTCAGGAGTGGTCAAACCACCAGGAAACCCTCTGGTCATGTCCCAGCCATGTATAAGAATGAATGACGTCGACAAAGTTGGGGTTACAGGCCGGCATCTTACTAGCTTTGAGATGCTCTGCCATGACTCTTTCAATTATGAAAATCAGCTAGTATACTGGAATAACGAGACGGTTACCCTCTGCAACAGATTCCTCAATGAGAAAATGGGTGTGTTGCAGGATGATATAGTTTACAAGGAAAAGCCATGGGCAGGTGGAGGAAATGCTGGAAATGCCCTGGAGGTATTTGTATCGGGACTTGAAGTTGCTACACTTGTCTTTATGGATCTGGTCGAGAATGAAAATGGCAGCGTGGAAATTGACGGCATCAAATATGGAAACATGCCGCTGAAGGTGGTTGATACAGGTTACGGCCTGGAAAGGTTATCATGGCTTAGCCTTGGAACCCCGACAATATTCGAGGCTATATATCCGGAGGTCATGAAACTGATCAGGGAAAATTCGACCGGAGTTTTTCCGGATTATGGCATCCTATCCAAGATACTTGACAGATCTTTATCGGACGACGACTTCAACGAGCACAGGATTATAGGGGAAATTGCTGATAACAGTGATTCCGGATTAGACATATCCAGGCTTGAAGAACAGTTCGAATACGCGAAGTCGTGCTATATTCTTGCAGACCATTCAAGGTCACTGCTGTTCATGTTTTCAGACTATGTGATACCATCGAACGTGAAGGTTGGGTACCTGGAGCGTCTTCTTATCAGGAGGTCGCTGAGATCCGCCGCAAGTATAGGGCTCAGCATATCACTATTTGAACTGATCGATGCACAATACAGAAATTATTCGGACATACTGCACAATTATCCCGTCGATTTCATCAAGGAGATGATCAGCAGGGAATCAGAAAAGATGGATTCGCTTCTGAAGGCAGGCACTGCGCAGATAGAGAGACTGATCAAGAAGCAGGATCAGATAACGGGCGATGATCTTATAAAACTGTACGATTCCTCAGGACTGCTGCCGGAATTTGTCTCGTCAAGATATACTGAGATAACTGGAAAGGCACTGCGTGTTCCTGATAACTTCCATGAACTTGTCGTGGCCATACACGAGAAACGCAGATCCCAGAAGGAAGTGGTCAGTTCATATCCGGAAATATTCACCCGACCATTGTATTATGATGATACCTCCATAAAGGAATTCTCCGCAATTGTTCTGTATTCCGCTGAAAATGTCGTGATCCTCAATCAGACGGCGTTTTATCCGGAGGGTGGCGGACAGCCCACCGATCTTGGATACCTGATCTATAATGGCAGGAAAATAGATGTAACCAAGGTAGAAAAGATAGGCAAGACAATAGTGCACAGGATAAACGGCAGCATACCGGAACATTCCAGAGTCAGGGGCTTCATAGACTATGAAAGGAGAAGACAGCTGATGATCCATCATTCCGCTACGCATCTCCTGCTGGGAGTTACCCGGGAGATACTGGGGGATCATGTATGGCAGAACAGCGTACAGAAGGGAATAGAGACGTCAAGGCTGGACGTCACACACTATGAGAAGATCAGCCAGGAACAGATCAAAAAGATTGAGATGAGATGTCTCCAGATCATCACCGAAAACCACAGCATAAAGGTAAGGAACATGGACTGGAACAAGGCTATTTCCCAGTATGGTTTCCGATTATTCCAGGGAGGTGTTCCTCTGGATTCAAAGTTGAGAGTCGTCGAAATAGAAGGAGTGGATGTTGAAGGGTGCGGTGGCACCCATCTCAGTTCAACCTATGAAATAGGTTTCCTGAAGATCGTCTCCACCGAAACCGTGCAGGAGGGAATACAGAGACTGACTTTCTCTGCTGGCCCTGCTGCCCTGATCTATACTGAGAAGATAGGCGACGTTGCCTACAGACTGCAGGAATTCCTGTCATCATCTCTTGAAGAACTTGATTCGAGGCTTAATGTCTTCATATCCAACTCAATGGACGCGTTCAAATACAGGGAAAGATCATCCAAGATAATTGCCGAACTGGCAGTGGAACATTCAAAGGAAATATTTAGAAAGGGCGAAACAGCAGTGATGTTTTCCACAATTCCATTGGGAAAGGAGGAGATCAACATAGTTATTCCAATGATTCTCAGGAAAAAGGAAAGCATAATACTGGTTACGAGGAGATCTGATGCTGGAATCAATGGCTTCTCCATAATATCAAACAGATTTGATCTCTCAAATTTTGGTACCGGAAAGGAAGAACTGCTCAACACAACGAAAAAAAATAGCAGAATGGTGGATGGCACTTCTCAGAGAAATGTTGATGAAAACTTAATTAAGACCCTTTTTAATTAAATCCCAGAAAAATATGGAAGAGGCAGAGATCGAAAAGATAAGGAAGATCGTCGCCAAATGGTATAATAATTCAAAACTTAGCGTCGAAGAGAATTCGCTGGAGGTTTCAGTCGAAGATTTCAGATCCATGCCGGAATATTTTTTCGATAATCTTGTGGAAGATCTGAGCAGGATTGGCTATACCGCATTTACCTCAGGATCACAGAGGAGTTCAATTTTCATAGTACCCGCAGGCGAAAGTTATAGAAGGAAAGGAAACCTTTCGCCCATATTCCTTGTCCTGACAGTTGCATCTCTGGTTTTTGTCGGTTTCCTCTACACTGAAAACTTCTTCAGCCAGGGATCAGCGGTTCTTACATTAATTTATTCCGTGATTTTTTTTGTTCTTCCTATACTCTTCTTCATGTTTTTTAGGGAGTTCGGAAGGCTGATTGCTTCAAAACGGAACGGCATGAAGTACACCATGCCCATATTTATACCAAATCCAGTCTCCCTCGGCTTTATAGGATCTGTTAATGTCAACAGGAAACCGTACAGCAACTCAAAATCAATGGTGGAAATTGGTGGCATCCCCATACTTTTCGGCTATGTCGCATCATTTTTTCTAATCGCCCTGGGATCTTTGCCAATGATGCAGAACATCATATACAGCGGATCATCATCGCCTGTCTATTCCACCGTGGGGCAACCATTACTCTTTTTGCCGGTGCTCAGGCTTGTATCGCCTCCGTCTGGTATAATGAGTCCGGTGGAATTTGCAGGATGGGTCGGCACAATTGTCAATTCACTGAACGCACTGCCTCTCGGTTCCCTGGATGGCGGTTTGTTATGGAAGGGTGTTTTGGGAAACAGGATCTCTTCGGTTCAGTTACCCGTGATCGCAGTTCTTGTGATTGTCGGCCTGTTTTTCCCATTTCTAATAATACTACCAATATTCCTTATTTTCCTTGGTTATCACAGCCCTGAACCGCTGAATGCGATTTCCAGGCCAGGCGCTCTCGGCAGGTCTATTTTCGTTGCTGTTATTGTGCTGATGGTGTTTGGACTAGTCCCAGTGCAAACTCACGCCTACATGAACAGCATGGAGGTAACTCCCATCACACATTCTGCCATCGATCTGCTGGGAACGGGTACCATCGCTGTGTATGAACTGGGTGTGATAAACACCGGAAACAACCCATATACTCCGTCTTTTTCAGTTTCACCGTCATTCCCCTTTTATGTCTCCGGAGACACGGGCGCAATCGCTGCAGGACAGGAGAGTTACTTCAACATAACCGTGGTTCCGCAGGGCATCAACCAGACTGGACTGTATAATATCACAATAACAGCGTATTCCGGTCTGGTAAAGGTTTCTGTCGGCGTTGAACTTGCTGCAGTAGGACTGAGCAGGACTCTTTCAGTGGATCATTCGGTTAATCCGATTACCTATCCAGTGGTTACCGGGCAAACCTATCACATTTCGCTATATAATTCAGGAGATGCAGGAACCAGCGTAACTATGTATATATTCTCGCAGGCTACCCTAAATTTCACATTGACTCTTTCA
The DNA here is from genome assembly GCA_021785735.1 of Thermoplasmata archaeon. Classification (GTDB taxonomy): domain Archaea; phylum Thermoplasmatota; class Thermoplasmata; order Thermoplasmatales; family Thermoplasmataceae; genus JAKAFX01. The sequence goes on from JAJYEP010000001.1 coordinate 21,181, forward strand.
AACGTCACTTATATACAGGGTGACAAAACGGTTTCAGGATTACTTTCACCTTATACATTTTATATTTCTGCAGGAGAAACTCTTAACATGGGCATCATGTTCAACAGCATTACCTCTGGAGTCACTCTTGCATTTGTCGGTCAGGACATGAATGCTGCAGTCATAGACTTTTACTCATCATGAGAGGTTCTAAAAATCAAGGAAAGATAAATAAATTACAAATATCTGGTATATCGTGAAGTGATTTGGTAAAAAGAATTGCCTTTTTGATAAATCCCATTGCGGGTTCGGGTCTCGCACTGAATCTGAAGGATTCCGATTCGATCAGCGAATTGCCCGGCAATTCCCACTCGGTCAAGGAAGGAGAAAAATTTCTTCAGAGCATAGTTGGTTCAGACGCAGCGTTTCTTGTGCCATCAGGTATAATGGGAGAAGATTCCCTTGCAAAATATGGTTTTTCGTTTGAGATAATCACCAGGCCGGGAAAGATGACAACCGGATTGGATACAATTGAGTTCGCCAGGATTGCATGTTCGAGGGGATGTGACCTTCTGGTATTTGTTGGTGGTGATGGTACTGCCAGGGACATATTTTCAGCCATTGGAGAACGAATTCCTGTTCTGGGCATTCCTGCAGGCATAAAGATGTACAGTTCCGTCTACGCGCTTAACTTCAACCACGCTGCAGACCTTTTTAAAAAATTCATACAGGGGGAAGGGTACGAGATTTACAGAGGTGAAGTTGCGGACCTAGATGCTGGTTATTTCAAAGGTCAGGGATTCCATATAAATTATTTTGGCGATTTACGGGTAATTGGAGATTCCTCTTCTCCAAAGTTCTCCAAATCAGAGGTCCAGGCAGACGACATTTCGGGAATAGTGGATTTTGTCATCGAGAACATGAGAAAAGATGCCTATTATTTCGTGGGCCCCGGATCCACCTGCAAGGCAATAACAAGGAATTTCGGTGGAAACCCTGATCTGCTTGGAATTGATGTAATCAGGAATGGAATCATTGTGAAGCTCGATGCCAGCGAGAATGATCTCATAAAGTTCAGCAGTGAACAGTCCTTCATAGTAGTCTCCCCGCTCGGAGATCAGGGATTTCTCCTGGGGAGAGGAAACAGGCAGATAACGGGCAGAGTGATGGAACGGGTTGGGTTCGAGAATCTCATTGTAATAGCATCAAGGTTAAAAATGGACAGGATTAACAGTCTCTATGTTGACATAGATTTCCCAGTCGATTGTATACCAAAATACCTGAGGGTCATCATCGGTTACGGAGAAACCAGGATTGTGAAAACGGTCTTTCGCTAATCAATATTTTTCCGCAAAGGATTATCTATGTCAGACAGATCACGACACATTGGATAACGATAGAACCTCCAGGACATTTGCAGATTTATCTGCATTTTTGAGGAGAGCACCGAAATTCAGGTACTATCCTGTACCTCTCATTATCATCACGCTTGTTGATGTCCTGCTCACAAAGAAGATACTGGAGACATCAGTCATAATAATTGCAGGGTTCCTTATCGGTTCTTATTTGGATCTGGCCGTTACCAGAAAATGGAATTTCTTCTTTCCATTCAGGAGAATAGTTTACCTCAACTTCTTTACGCTGGGTCTGTCCACAATATTTTTCTGGGCTCTTTTCGCATTTCATTTCATGGATATTGGCGGCATAGCCCTCCTGACATTTTCCTTTACATTGACAGCTTTTGTCAGATCCATGGTTTACTATGTATATTATGGCGACAATCTCAGGAAGGCTATTCTTCCCGCTCTGGTCTATCCGTCGATAACTATCATAACTGCATTCTCTGTGACATTGATCTATTCAATGGTCTTTTCAACCACCGTCGCAATGATCATATTTGCATTCGCGGGCTATGTTTATGCAAACTGGACAATGGGGGACTTCAAGAGGGAATTTGGGCAGAGCCCTGTAAAAGTATTAAACATGTTTCTGAACCTTCACACGATGAACAGCAGCGACCATGAAGGATTGGATTTCTTCTACCAGCTTTACAGCCTTGAAAGGGAAGTCCCAGTCAGCATAATCGATGTTAAAACAATGGAAGACGAAAGGAAACTGCTGATGGTGTTCCCTTATGTTCATCCAGGACCCTTTGGAAGCGTGGGATCAAGCAATCTGCCGGAAAAGCTTCTCATGCGGCTTTCAGATATAACACCAGAGATCATGGTGTTCCACACAGCGACAACTAACAGCAACAACTGCAGGGATGACGTAGATGTGGACAGCATATCACAGGGTGTTAGAAGCGCCCTGGAGCTGGAACAGGAAATATCTGGAATATCAAGATTCAAGAAACTGAATGTTGGACGAATAAAAATGGGGCTTCAGAGGTTCGGGGATGTTCTGCTTTGTGCGATTATACCGGAAAACAGGGCATTCGACGATATAGAACTGGAGGAGGGAATGAAAATGATGTCTGCTCTCAAGGAATCAGGTGCCAGGGATTCGCTTATCATTGATGCGCAGAACTTTTTTTCACACGGTTCAAGTTCTCTGAACGACGTTTCTTCTTTGATACCTCCATCGATCAGGGAATTCAAAAAAATGGACACAACCGGAGACTTCTCCATGGGATACGGCAGGACTTTCACAGAGACGGCAGGGTTGGGAAAACTTGGCATCCAGGCAGTTGTGATCAGGGCTGGGGAGAAGTACAATGCATATGTACTTACTGATTCAAACAACATACTGAGGGAAATTATAGATGAGAGCAGGGAATTGCTTAAAGAGGAAATAGACAATGTCGAGATTTACACGACAGACAATCACTATGTCAACAAGAATACTCTTGACATGAACCCGCTGGGTCAGAGAGACAATCCGGAACTTATTGTGGAATTAATTGTGGATGCAGTTGTTCAGGCAAAATCATCAGTGCAAAAAGTAAAATTATATCATGGATCGACCAATGTGAAGGTTCACATGGGAGAGAAGGAAATCTTTCAGAAACTGCAAAATGTGGTTTTCTCTTCAATTAGAAGGGCAAAATACCTCCTTCTGCTGGATTTCATACCATCACTCATAGTTGCCATACTGGCATTCACCTATCTTATGCGCATCATTTGAAGTCAAATCCTGCTCCGATAAGCAGGTCGGAAAGCACCACAGAGGTGAGCGTCTGTACCACAGGAACCGCACGTATTGCGATGCAGGGATCATGCCTTCCCTTGACTGAAATTTCATCATCTTTCATGGTTTCGAGATTGACCGTTTTCTGGGATATCTTTATGGATGAGGTAGGTTTCATGACAACCCTGAATACAACCGGCATGCCATTGGTGATGCCGCCAAGGATTCCACCATTATGGTTTGAAGTTGTTACAATTTTTTTACCATTATAGGTGAAAGGATCACTAGCTTCCGATCCCCTCATTGAGGAGAAGTCGAAGCCAGACCCAAATTCAATGCCCTTTAGTCCAGGAATGGAAAACATTGCATGGGAAATCATGCTCTCCACGGAATCGAAGAAAGGATTCCCGATTCCTTCGGGAATACCATACACCAGTGTTCTAATAGTGGCACCTATGCTGTCACCATCCCCGAGCAATCTCTTTATCAATTGCTGAGCCTCCATATCCTTAGTTTTATCGGGAATTCTTGAAATAAAAGAATATGCAGATTCCTCGGGATCATGATTTCTGTTGAGGGAGATGGGACCCATTGAATCGATGAAGGACTTCAACAGTATACCTTTCTTCTGAAGCATCTCAAGCGTGATTGATCCAAGTGCTACAATAGGTGCTGTCATCCTTCCGGAAATAAAGCCTCCACCAGAATAAGGTCGATGTTCACCATACCTGTAAAGCATTGTCAGGTCCCCATGACCGGGCCTTGGTTTATTTCTGATCTCTTCATAATGATCAGGTATTGTATCCCTGTTTCTTATGAGAACTGTCAATGGTCCTCCATTGGTATATTCATTATCAACACCGCTTACGATCTCAACAGTATCCTCCTCCTTTCTCTGAGTTGTGAGAAAACTCTGGGCAGGTCGCCTTCTATCCGTCCACACCTTAATGTTTTCTGTATCTATTTTGAGACCAGCAGGCAAGCCATCAAGAATCCCCCCCACCAGTGTTCCGTGTGATTCTCCAAAGATTGTGAGACCTATATTTTTCCCAAACGTGAATGACATAAGTTACACATCTATATCCAACACTCATATCTTAATCTTAATCCACATCAACATCTCAGTTTATGTTTGACGAAACACAAGAATGGCTGGATATTTCCATTGGAATTGATCCGATACATAGACGATCCTAACAGTTTTCAAAATATGATCCTTGGATGTGCTATTCAGTAAATTCATAATTTATCGGACAGGATGTCGCCATAAGATTATTCCCACACTTTGAAAAATACTAAAAAATTTTGCAAAAGTATTAATCAGTAGATTCAATGTCAATATTGTGAGCGATACTTTAGAAGACGTGGAATCTTGGGTTAAGAAGCAAAATATAGCTTCTACAAAAGAGATTCCTGTTCCCAAGATATTGTACGATCAGGTTATAGGTCAGGATGAGGCCGCATATGTAGTGAAGAAGGCCGCCATACAAAAGAGGCATGTTCTCCTGATTGGTGATCCCGGGACGGGTAAGTCCATGCTTGCACAGTCAATGACTGATTTTCTGCCAAAGGAGGATCTTGAGGACATCGTCGTGTTTCCAAATCCTGAAGATCCCAACAGGCCAAGAATTAAGACATTTCCCGCTGGAAAGGGAAAAGAAATAGTGAAACAGTATCAGATAAAAGCTGAAAGGGACAAGAAAGAGAGGTCCAGGGGGCTTCTCCTCGTTATATTGACGGTTTTTTTTGGAGGAATACTGCTCGCAATATTCCTGAGTGATTACGTTATAGCATTTATGGCACTGATAGCAGCAGCTGTGCTCTATATGGCTCTTGCTTTCAATCCGGCTTTCAGAATGGAAAGAAGCATGGCACCAAAGATTCTCGTTTCTCATACACCAAACGACAGGCCTCCATTTGTTGATTCTACTGGGTCACATTCAGGAGCACTGCTTGGAGACGTAAGACACGATCCGTTTCAGTCTGGCGGACTGGAAACTCCTGCGCATGAACGTGTCGAGGCAGGTAACATTCACAAAGCACACCGTGGGGTGTTGTTTGTCGACGAGATAAATCTACTCAGGCTAGAGAGCCAGCAGGCGCTCTTGACTGCAATGCAGGAGAAGAAATTTTCAATTTCAGGGCAGAGCGAAAGAAGTGCTGGAGCCATGGTGCAGACAGAACCAGTTCCGTGCGACTTTGTGCTTGTGGCAGCCGGGAATCTGGACGCAATTCAGGGAATGCACCCCGCCCTCAGATCGAGAATAAGGGGATACGGGTATGAGGTATATGTTCAGAGCACAATGGATGACAACGAGGAGAATAGAAAAAAACTCATACAATTCATCGCACAGGAAGTAACTAAGGACAAAAAGATCCCGCACTTCGACGAATCCGCGATCATAGAAGTAATAAAGGAAGCCCAGAAGAGATCCGGAAGGAAAGGAAAATTAACCCTTAGGCTCAGAGAACTTGGTGGTCTTATAAGAGTTGCAGGGGACATAGCAGTGACTGAGAAAGCTGAACTAGTAACGGCAAAACATGTCACATCTGCCAAGAGCCTCAGCAAGCCCCTGGAGCAGCAGGTCGCAGACAGATCGGTTGAGGTTAAGAAACTCTACAAGACGTTCAGGACAGAGGGTAGTGCAGTAGGCATGGTGAACGGTCTTGCGGTAGTCGGTGCAGATACAGGTATGGCAGATTATACAGGAATAGTTATGCCCATAGTCGCAGAGGTTACACCGTCACAGCACAAGGGTAACGGCAGCGTGGTTGCTACCGGAAAGCTGGGTGATATAGCCAAGGAAGCTGTGCAAAACGTTTCAGCGGTATTCAAGAAAATATCCGGAAAGGATATCTCTGACATGGATATTCACATACAGTTTATAGGCACATATGAAGGCGTTGAGGGGGATTCAGCAAGCGTGTCAATTGCCACTGCAGTCATATCGGCCATAGAGGAAATTCCGGTTGATCAGTCCATTGCCATGACAGGATCATTGAGCGTCAGGGGAAATGTTCTTCCAGTCGGAGGCGTGACCGCTAAGGTTGAGGCTGCGATAGAAACGGGTCTGAAAAAGGTCATCGTCCCGGAATCCAACATGGGCGACATAATCCTGGATGAGTCACACAAGGACAAGATAGAAATAATCCCAGTTTCAACTATAATGGAAGTTCTTCAATACGCACTGGAATCCACGCCGGAGAGAAAGACTTTCTTCGACAAGGTCTCCGATATTCTGAATCCCAACAAGGTGGGAAGCAGCAAAATATCTGGACGACAGGGGCCCAATGCAGTTTGATTTTGCTTACGTAAAATTGTTGGAATCGTCAAGGCCCTCGGACGTAATCGATTTCTGCAGATCAAGGACATCAATATTTCAGCTTCTCAGATGCAGTTCCCTGATCTCCGAGGAACAGGTTCGCATAGCAGTGGACATGATGGACCAGATCAGGGAAAAGGTGAACATACAGGATGAGGGAATCCTTCTTATGCTGCTGCTTGCAGGAACCAATCAGATTAAGGTTGCTGAGGATAGAGTCGGAATAAGCAGACAGGAGGCTGAATATCTCTGTGTGTACGGCAATAAAAAAGAACTTGAAGATTTTATAAATTCATTTGATTCCGTCGTGTTGGTCGACAACCCGATGCTTCCTGAAAAGGACCCCACAAGAGACGCTGATACATTTATGAATCTTTCCAGGGCCAGATTCATGCTCCTCAATTGGTCGGCAATATCGATTTAGATATTTCAGTCGACTACAAACAATATATAATTACATCCTTGTTATGGGGAATTTCATGTACCTGGTATTTTCTCTTAAAAAAATCAAGAAAGGAGTCATAGATAGTTTGATGGCTGACGACATTGTGGGAAGGCAGTCCATCAATTTCAGGGACGGTCCCCTATATGGGCTACCGGAGGATGAACTTGTGCTCATAATAGAGGGAAGCCAGGATGCTCTTTCAAGAGTGAAAGAAATCGCAGGAGATTCCTTATCTCCAATTCCTGAGGAAAGATCAAGAACAATATATGAAAAATTCCGTGACGAGGAAAAGAAGGCTGACGAGGGACTGGGATTTATCTTTGGCGAATGAAAAAAGGATTATTCTCTCCGTAACAGGTATGCCCGGCTCCGGAAAGGATGAGTTCATAAAGGTGGCTAAAAATTTTGGATTTCAGGATTATCACATGGGGGATACAGTCAGGACTTATGCATGCAGAAGCAGCATTCCTATCAGCGATTCTGAAATAGGAAAATTTGCCTCGGGGGAAAGAGAGAAGCATGGAATGAACGTCTGGGCCAGACGGACCTATGATCTGATAGGGGATCACAAACTGTTCATAATAGACGGTATAAGGAATTACGAGGAGGCCGAGTATTTCTCAAATAACGCTGAAAATTTCAGTATTATTGCTATATTTGCGAACAGAATAACAAGATTAGAGCGAATTCTGAAGAGGAACAGGGCTGATGATATACATGACATGGAAGGCCTTATCGCTAGAGACAACAGGGAACTCAACTGGGGCATTGGAAAAGTGATCGCTCTTTCTGATTATATGATAGTCAATGACAGTACACTGGATGAATTCAGAAGGAAATCAACCAGCCTCATCAAGACAATCCACGATCGCAGTCTTTAATTGAGATCAGCCACATATCTGTAGAGCTGGTCAAAAAACAGTTTTCCGAAAGTTTGCGACTTATTTCCAAACCTTCCGGTTTGACCATTATCAAAATAAATTCTCTCTGGATGTGGCATCAGACCTATTACATTACCCTTTCTGTTGGAAAGCCCCGCTATACCCATGAATGATCCGTTTGGGTTCCATGGGTACTCAGATTCGGACCCATCAGGGGCAGAATAGACAAAAGGTATCTGGTTACTCCTTTCCAGTTTCTTGTATTCGTCGTTGTCCCGAAACATTACTCTCCCTTCACTGTGGGCAACAGGCACAAGCCATGTTGAATCTTGCCCGGAAAATTGTTTCATGATCGCATTTTGTGATTTGATCCTGATATACGTGTACCTGCATTCGAAACGCCCGGACTTATTTACAGTGAGAGCCACCTCTCTCTCCGTGTTTCCTTCCGTATCGGGTAAAATTCCCATCTCTGTCAGGACTTGAAAACCGTTGCAGACTCCGATAACCGGTTTCTCGCTCTCTATGTACTCCATCATCTCCTTTCCTCTGGAGGAAAGGAGTCTGGCGCCAAAGATGGCACCTGCTCTAATATAATCGCCGCCGGAAAATCCTCCAGGGATAAAGATCAGGGAAAAATCATCCAGTTTTCGTTTACCTGATTCTATCTCCTTCACGTGGACGTATTCCGGATCAAAACCAGAATATTTGAGAGAAAAGAAAGATTCCTCTTCGCAATTTGTGCCTTCCATTCGCAGGATGGCCGCCTTAAAATTAACTGAACGTTCAGAGGGTGCGCTCACTGGCCGCCCCTTCTCTCCTTGGCCTTCATTCTCAAGCCTGTGTAACCACACTTTCTGCAACGAAGTGCCTTTGGAGAATTCCTGGCATCGCAACGCATGCATATTTTTTTGTTCAACCGTCTCTCGACTGCTTCTGGAAATGCCATATCAATTTACCTTCTACTCATCTGTATTCAATCTGAATGAATGAACCTATCCGTTAATCCCAGACAATATAAATAAATATCTCACGGACAGCAAACGATCTGCAACATGGACTTTATCAAAAAAGTATTACAAACATGGGGGTGATCATGAATGAAGATCCTGACATTGTGGTGCAGAAGAACCGGTTATATCTGGGAATGTTATTAAACAACATTCCAATTGGAGAAAGTGCATAATCTTCTCCTCATAATATTTATCGAAGCGATCATGACACTGATCATCACATATTTTGTTTATTATACCATTGAAAAATCAGAAAATTTTCAGTTCAGGAATTATTCATATGTTACCATAGTTCTCACCATGATGGCAGGTATGCTTGGTTCGTTCACAATTTATGTTTCAACACCCTACACTTTCTTTGACACAATTCTTGCGCTGAGCTTCTCAATGTTTACCATGGCTATTGTTGTTTCAGCTTTACTGTGGATGGTTACTTCCGATACAAAATTCTCCATTTCCGGAGCAGGGTATTATGCCATTGTGCTTCTGCTACTGTGGAACGAGATCTCTATGGGTGTTTTTTCCTATATACTCGCCTATGGCATAGATGCCGCTACGGGCGGAAAGGATTCAATATTCGGGCTCATACAGGCAATGAGCACAGGCATAAACTCGGTGTTTTTCATCGGGCCGATGGCAGCTGAAATGATATTTCTGATTTTCCTTATTAGACCCAGAATTTTTTATGTTTTAATATTCACATCAATACTTTTCATGGGAATCGCGGACCCAGCAATTGGTGGAATCGGAAGCCTTGTGTCTGTTGGGCTCATTGCAAGTGCAGTCGTAATGCTTCTTTACATGATTGCTGTTGTAGTGTTGATATCCAGAAAAATTTCCATGTTTTTCGAAAGCGATATTCCTGTTCTTACTGCTTTGTTTGCAATCTACGCACTCATATCAGCTGGCTTGTTTGTTGGTGCCCTGAATCCATTTTCATCAATGGTATCCTGGATAGTGAATGCGTTCACAATGCTTGTGTCAATGGGTTTTTATTTCATCCTTACAGTAAGACGCAGGGACAAACAAATGGAATTTCCTTTGAAGATGGTAAACAATAAGGTGGTCGGAACCGTACTGGTGTTTACCTTCATATCAGGTCTTCTCTCTGTTATGTCCATAGCAGTTCATTTCGTGCCTTCTATAATCTAAGTATAGCAATAACTGCCACCCCCTGACAGATGGAAATTCATCCTTAGTAGTCGCCCTCCGGTAAAATTCAGATTAATATAGGAATACAGGATACAAAATAATGGTCCTGATCTATGCGCAGATCATTATTGCAGCATTCATGGCTGCGGTAAATATCCTGATCATTTATGATCTCAAAAATAGTGGAAGTACCACACTCGGGATCTACATATCTGGAATGATGGGCCTGATGAATATCCTTGGTTATGCAATCATAGTCCATTATTCCATACTGCCTCTTATTTTCATCAATGCTGCGTATATGTCACTGGGCCTATTTCCTGTACTGACTAAAAAAGAACTCCGGAGAAAAACGGGGCTCCTTATATTCGGCCTGGTAATGGTATTGTCAGAAATTGCAATGGGGGCATTCTTCATTGCCTGGACATTTAACCATGGAGTGAATATAAGTCAGGCAGTGGAAAATCCATGGTTCGCCTACGTTATGCTGTCTGAAATGGCTTTCTCTGTGCTGTACAGGAACAGGGATGAGAACAGAAAAATTCTCAGGACATATTTCAGCCCAAAACGGAACTACCTTCTTGCATTTCTGGTCATGATGGCCCTCATGCCAATTGCATTTCCGGACAATTCAGCATATGTAACCGCTTCGATCTGGGGAACCGCAGTGGTGATGATACTTTCGACCGTTCTGATTTATGAAACGCTTTACAGGCAGAGGTTAAGAAAAGTCCAGGACACGTCATTATCACTTGAGATGATGATCATGTTCACATTCATGATGATTGGAGAGTTTGTCTATCTGATCTATTTCACCTGGATTGTTTTCGACGTATCCGTTGTGGTAGGGATGGTATGGTTCATATACCGGTCGACGGGAGGCAAAGGAGGAGAAGAAACAAATTATCTTAACAATCAGAAGTGGTCTTTTTCATTCATATTGCTGACATTCGTGATGGAATGGTTCATGGGGAGTGTACTGGCTATAGCGTCCGGCGATTTGGGAACAGGTGCATCGGGTTTCATTTCGTCGCTTATTTTACCGTGGCAGAATGGCGGAAACATATACGTTCTATACGACGCCTTCGATGTGTTTGTCTCAGTTACCGCGAACCCCTGGTTTCTCATCATGATGGGTACAGAGATGGGCATTCTAGCAGTGTCCAAATTGATCGGTTCACACAACAGGGAAAACAGGGTAAGGATTGCTCTTATGATCGGGGCCTATTTCATATACAGTATCTATCTGCCCAGTTTCTCATCAATTTCGTCTGATCTACCACATATACCCTACATGTGGAGCATGGGCATTGGTACGCTTGGCCCTGTGACAAGCAGTGTTTTATTTTCCGGAATAATTGGTACTTATATTGTATCTGCCGCCCTCTCTCTGATGTTCGGAGCACGGCAGATATGTTCCGTCACTTGCACCGCACCACTGATGTATCAGGGAACGTTTTATGATTCTCTCAAGAAATACAATCGAACATCAAAACTTGGAAGGAAGACACTGACCTCAAAGATCAAGCCATGGTTCAGAGTTACTGTCATCTCCGTTTCCCTCTTTGTACTGTTCAGTGCAATTGTATCATATCTGAATTCGATTGGTCTGATCTCGTTCTCCATACTTGGTACAGATATGTCTGTACTCGTTTATATCGTCTGGTTCAACCTCATGTGGTATATCGTGTTTATATCAATTCCCTTCATGGGAACTTACGCATGCGTGACACAGGGCTGGTGCTACTGGGGATCCTTCAATCAGTTGATGGGATATCTGGGATTCTTCAGGCTTAAGGTCAAGGATACCAGTACCTGTGCGACCTGCAAAACAGTAGACTGTGCCTCCGCATGTCCTGTGGGCCTCACAGACATGCGGGCATCGTTCCTGAAAAAAGGTTCATTTAAAGCGTTCAAATGCGTTGGAGTTGGAGATTGTGTGGAAGCCTGCCCCTATGACAATATATTCTTCTACGATGTCAGGGGATTCGTTAAAAACAGGATAAGCAGGAATCCCGCAAAACCTAAGAGCGTTGTAAGTATGGATAACTTCCTTGAGAATACCAGGGAATGATTCATATTCTCAGGATAATCAGTCTGCATTGCTTGAAAATCTGCCGGATAACTGAATGACCAGGCATGGCAATTTAGTATTCTTTTCTTCCCAATATAACAGAAAAACTGTTTATTGAATCAAGACATCAGAGATATCTAAAAGACACTGGTTATGCACAAAATCACTCTTACAATCATGATTCTTTGAATTTTATAATTGTCTCAAAATATAAAAATGAATGGGTTAAGAAATGAAATCTTAATCCATATCTCTTGTGCTTTCCTTTAATTTCTTACCCTTCTTTGGATAATCAATGCTTTCGAACTTTCCCTGCAACTTTGCAATCACCTTTGGAAGGGTTGTATATTCCATCTCAGAGTCGGGGAGCCTGTGAGGTTCGAACGGTCCCATCCTTCTAAGGTAATCAACGATATCAACTGCAGTTTTTCTTGCACCGTCGAATGCAGGATCGTCAAACATATCAACCGGACCGGAAAGCTTTCCATCTTTCAGGACAAAACCAAGTGCAACCACTCTTGGAGGTCCGTCAAACCTGGTCATCTTGGAGTCCTTCATTCCAACGGGCATCAACGGTCCGTTGAATGATCCCCTCATCCATCCCGAAACCAGAAATGGATGGGAAAATGCTTCCAGGGACTCCCCTGACGCAGGAAGTCCTGATTGGATTCTAACAATACCTGCCGGATCATCCTTTCCGACGTATTCTCCGGCAATGAGCGAAAGTTTGTCAGTAGATATTACAGCCACATTCTCATCAGGCAGCTTTTCGTGAGACGGTTTTGTAAAAACCCTCTTTATCACGTATCTGCTTTTGGAACCTATCATTGCTAGTACATCATAAGTCAGTTCCGGTGTTGGTAATTCTATTTTCTTACCCTCAACTATGTCCCATATCTCAAAGATAAATCCCTCATGCATGTTCGGATCAATGACTAATCCGGGAGTATTGAAAGGGTCTGCAAACATCTTGAATATGGGATAATTAAATGCTCCAGGCTCAGTCTTGTCCATCATGTAGACGATAAATGGTTCAGACTTCCTCGGAGTAATTTCCATCTCCGCTATTCCGGGGCCCATACCTTTTATGTTGCCAGAGAATGCATCCTTGAGCAAATCCTGTCCAGCGCCATAAAGTCCAACTTTTTTGGCAACTTCTGTGCCTGATTTAAAAGCATCCCATGCTAGCTTGTGGACTTCAGAAGAATTGATCCCCTTGTTATGAATCATTGTGATTTGAATATCATCACCAATGTGCGAGATGAAGAAGTCACTCAGAAGGTTACGTGAATTTTCTTTGACAAATCTTTTTACCTCTTCTACCACAGGAGGGAAAACTACTGTATGGCCGGGTAAACTCCCTATATCAGCTTTGATATGGCTAATTGTTGTTTTCATCAATTCATCATGGTCATTTAGATTAAAATTCTTTTGTATCTTCATACCAGGGGCTTATTGCTGATCATCCAAAGATCATAGAAAGGAAGATTTCCGACACGCTAAAAAGGTCATTCCCCTTCGAAAGTGGATTTTGCAGGCCTGGGAATATGATAAGAATCAAAAGGACATGATTCGTCATCTGTTACACATGTACTGTAAATATAACGATGAAATTATTATGGAAAACGTCGAATCATAAGATATTGTATATGAATATCGTAATTTTGAGGTGTAGTTCACGTTTCTAAACAAACTATTTTAATCGCCATGTAATGACCCCTAGTTTAATATGGGCCAGTTAGACATCAACATCGTAATAGGTGGGCCGCAGGGTGGAGGAATAGACACCTCGGCCAACATGATTATAAGAGCTTTCGCGTATGCCGGAATGGACGTGTTTTCTGTGAGAGAGTTCCACTCAAATATTAAAGGAAGACACAGCTATGTACACATAAGATCCAAGGATGATAAGGTCAGATCCCTGAAGTACCCCGCGGACCTACTGGTTGCTCTTGATCCAGACACAATATTTGAGCATCACGAGGACGTTTCAAAAGGTACCATGGTTATTTATGACAGCGCATTCGAAGGATCTGATCTGGGTCAGGCAAGGATGATAATGAGGGATACCCAGAAGGGAATTAAGGAAACTCTTGAAAAGGCAGGATTCCAAACAACAGTGAAGGGAATGCTTGAATACATGCAGAAGAAGGGAGGCAAACTCGTTCCAATTCAATTTGACTCTGTTCTTTCCCCGGTTGTTAGTGACGGTCCCACCACGCGTTATTTCAACACCTTCGGTGCCGCGGTCACTATGAGTCTTGTAGGCATCGAGAAGAGTTCAATGGAAGATGCAATCAGATATGTATTTGGCAACAAGGAATCAGTTCTTAAGACGAACCTTGCCGTGGTTGACAAAGCATATGAATACTGTGAATCCAACAAACTTGTTGGGCGCAAGATTAAAAAAATGCACAGGGAATCAAGGATTATCCTGACGGGCAACGATGGAGCAGCCATTGGCAAGATAATGGGTGGGCTTAGATTCCAGACATACTACCCCATAACTCCTGCATCCGATGAGAGCACCATTATGGAGGAACATGAGGATCTGAAGTGGCTCGAGAATGAGGTGGATCAGCTGAGCAGGGGAGGAGTTGTAGTGGTGCAGACGGAGGATGAACTGTCCGCAATCACAATGGCAACTGGTGCAGCTCTCACCGGATCAAGAAGCGCGACCGCGACCAGTGGTCCAGGTTTTTCTCTGATGTCTGAAGCAATATCCTTTTCAGGAATGGATGAGGTACCTCTTGTTGTAACTCTCTATCAGCGTGGCGGGCCAAGCACTGGGCTCCCAACAAGAAACGGCCAGGCTGACCTTTTATTTGCAATGCACGCAGGCCACGGAGAATTTCCCAGAATTGTAATAACATCTGGCGATGTTGAGGAGACCATATACGATTCCATGAAGGCACTGAATTATGCTCAGAAATATCAGGTGCCGGTTATCCATCTGATCGATAAGAATCTCGCCAATACATCAGAAATTTTGGACGGAATAGATACCAGGCGCGTCAAACTGGAGATTCCTGAGATTATTCCTCAGAATGATGGATTCAAGAGATTCAGTCTCGACACGTCTAGCGGCATATCAAGAATGGGAGCTTTCGGGAAGAACATATTCTGGCTCACCGGCGATGAACATGATGAGATAGGACATGTCACAGAAGATACAAGAATGAGAGATCTGCAGATGGAAAAGAGATTCAGGAAACTTGAGACTGCAGAGAAGGAAATTCCCATAGAGGACAAGGCGGTCGTATTTGGAGACAAGAAAGCGGATGTCACATTTGTATCGTGGGGATCACAGAAAGGACCCATACTGGATGCGATGAACGAACTGAAGAAAATAGGGATAAGCAGCAACTTCCTGTACCTCAAGATGTTCACACCTTTCCCATCAGATTTTGTGCATGATTTTCTTTACTCCAGCAAAACGGTCATTGATGTGGAAAGCAATATGACAGCTCAGGCCGCCAAGGTGATTACTCAGAATACAGGCTTGAAAATCAGCAATTATATACTCAAATACAACGGAAGACACGTGACAGAAGACGAACTTGTCGAAGCTGTTAGCAAGATTTACAAAAATGGTGTGAAAAAGGTGGTGTTGACAAATGGCGCATAATTTTAGAAGCGATGTTGCAATTGACTGGTGCCCCGGATGTGGCGATTTCGGTATTTTGAATTCAATACAGCAGGCACTGACGGAATTAAATTTTGGTGCGAATGATGTTGTGGTAGTATCAGGCATCGGATGCTCTGGGAAAACTCCCCATTACATAAACGTAGCTGGCGCACATACCCTGCATGGCCGATCAATACCCTATGCAACCGGGGTGAAGCTTTCAAACCCTAAACTGAAAGTCTTGGTTACGGGCGGCGATGGTGACCTGATGAGTATAGGTGCAGGACACTTTGTGGGAGAGGGAAGGAGAAATACCGGGTTAACAGTGATACTCTTTGATAACGAAGTATACGGACTAACCAAGGGACAGGCTGCTCCAACGATGCAGATGGGCCAGAGAACGAAAAGTCTCACAAAACCAAATATGTTTGGAAGGGTGAACCCCATCTCGCTTGCGCTCACAAGCGGGTATTCATTTGTCGCAAGAGGGTTCTCTTTCGACGGGAAGCAGCTCAAGGAAATAATCAAAAGGGGGATACAGCACGAAGGATCATCCCTAATTGATGTACTCCAGCCATGCCCAACATACAACAACATAAACACAATGGAATGGTACAAAAAACGTGTTTACAAACTGGAGGACAGCAAAACCTGGGAACCTGTTGTAAAGAATGATGATTCTAACCTGGAAGAGGTTTTCCAGAGAGCGTATGCAAAGGCGGGTGAGTGGGAGGATAAAATCCCAACTGGAATATTCTATGAGAACAACAATATACCAAGTTTCCCCAAGAGAATCAATGAG
Organism: Thermoplasmata archaeon; assembly: GCA_021785735.1. GTDB lineage: Archaea > Thermoplasmatota > Thermoplasmata > Thermoplasmatales > Thermoplasmataceae > JAKAFX01. Next base: position 37,607 of record JAJYEP010000001.1, read on the forward strand.
TACGTTCCCAGATATCTGGAGAATCCCCCTTCGGATCAGAAGATATCAGACAAGGACGGCTATACATTAGTTGATCCCATGAAGACATTTTCTGAAAAAATTGTTGAAACCATAAAATAAATCTACACAGAATTTCCGGTCCATCCATATCGGACCGGAAATGAACCATTATTTTAATCAGATCGAGACAATAACTTTTTACTCTTTGAACTTATTGCAATTTATGGCGAAAATAGGTCTTACATGGCACGGTCATGCGTGCTTTAGCATTGATATGGGTACAAAGATCATAGTGGATCCTTTCCTCAACGGAAATCCTTTTGCTGATATCAAACCGTCAGATGTGAAAGCCGATGTGGTTGTGGTAACGCATGCCCATTCCGATCATCTGGGCGATGCAATAGAGATTTGCAAAGCCAACTCTGCAGAACTTGTTACAATGGTGGAACTTGCTTGGGCACTTTCAGAAAAGAACGACTGGCTGAAGGCTCATGACATAAATATAAGTGGTTCCACAAAGGTCAAGGGAATAAAGATCAGTGCGGTACCAGCATATCACAGTTCCAGCTATAATGGCGCCTATGCAGGCCCACCGATGGGCGTCGTAATCGGAAACAATTTCAGGATCTATCATGCAGGTGATACTGGAATTGTCAAAGATATGGAGGTTGTGGGTGATTTCTACAAGCCACAGGTATCCCTTTTGCCCATAGGCGGGCACTATACCATGGGACCCGAGGAGGCTGCATACGCCACTGGGATGATACGGTCAAAATATACGATCCCAATGCACTACAACACATTTGATCTGATCAAGGCAGACCCCATGCTTTTCAGCAGATTAGTGAAGGAACGTGGATCATCCGAAGTTATAGTTGCACAGGTGGGAAAGGAGATAACTTTTGACGAATCAGGAAAGAGGCTGGAATAAATTCCTTTCTGATTTCGAGCTTGATCCTTCAATATATTTTGAGGCAAGAGAGTCTTTTGCGCCTGTCAGGTTGCATGTTGAAAAATTGGTTTCCGGTAAGGATTACTGGCAGGTTTCACCCGATGAGCTGAATTATATCTTCTCAGCAACCAAACTCCTCAGGCCTGGGAGGGTTGTCGAGACAGGCGTTGGTCCAGGAACCACCAGCTACGCCTTTCTAAGTGCATTGAGCGATTTTGACGGAAAGCTTTACAGTTTCGACCTTGGTATCAGATACGGGGAGTCGGATCACATGCCTGTTGGCTTTGTGGTGCCGCAGGAGATGAGATCGGAATGGACACTTACAATTGGAGACAGCAGGGAGACGCTAGTGCCCGCACTGAGGAAAATATCTCCCATAGACATATTTTTTCACGATTCTGATCATACTTATGATCACGTCATGTTCGAACTGACCAACGCGGACAGATACCTGAAGAAACGCGGGCTTATAATGGTGGACAATTATGACTGGTCAAAGGCACCAAAGGACTTCGCAAATGAAAATGGATATGACCTGGTGCCGATTATAGATGATCTGGCATTTCTCTATAAATCATGATCCGTCAGGTTTTGCATCGAACACATCATCAATATCATCTTTGGATGAAGGATCTCCATCGGGACTCTCATCCTGGGGACCATCAAAGGGCGAGAATCTCGCCTGCTTTCCCATACCGGTTCCCCTGAATGATTCAAGGCTCTCATCCTCCAGTATGTACTGCTTGATTCTCCCGTTATTTTCAGGTACCTGGATCAACCTCGTCCTTCCATGCCTCCCCATGCTCTTTATCTTCGTTATGATAAGACCATTATCATCAAGATCAGAGACTATATCGCTCACTCTCCTTGAGGTGAGCGGTACAAAACCAAGTTCACTGCATATGTTTCTGTAATTCTCATATATTTCACCGCTGAACATAGGTCGTTTATCCATTTCCTGAGTCACAACGGTGCTCAAAAGAACAATTTTTGAGTGAAGTGGAAGACCGTTCACGGATTCCTTGAGAAGGTCGGTCTCGAGTTTTTCCCTTGCCTTGTTCACTTCGGCCTCCGTAACCTTGTCCAGATTTTCTCTTATGGCAATATCTATCGATATGCGCATCAGATCAAGAGCCTTTCTGGCGTCACCGTGCTCCTGAGCACCTATGGCAGCACAAAGATTGATTGCAGAGTCCTCAAGAGCCTGATCCTTTACGATACCCTGTGTCCTGAACTTCAGGATATCTCTCAATTGTGAAGCATTATAAGGATTGAAGATCACATTCTCCTGGCCAAGCCTGCTGGAAACTCTGGAATCGAGGTCCTGAACGAAGTTGGTATTGTTTGTGATCCCTATAATCGATACATAGGGGGAGGGAGAGTCTTCGCATATTTTCAGGATTACATACAGGGAATCCCCGCCATTTTTTTCGGTGAGTTTATCAATCTCATCAAGGATAATTATTACGTTTTTATTCATCAGCTTCAGTCTTTTCAGAAGTTCTGAATAGATTCTGTCCAGAGGCCAACCCAGTGGCGGTATCTGCTCACCTTCCGCCTGCAGTGACTGCACAATTGATACAAGAATTGAATAGGGGCTGTCAAAAATCTGACAGTTAATGTATGCGACGCAGTTTTTGTCTCCGCTGGCTTCCAGTAACATCGATGTAACGTATCTTGCAGTTGATGTTTTTCCTGTTCCGGTTTTTCCGTAAAGCATTATGTTTGATGGTCTTGTTCCCCGCATCAAACTTCCAAGCAGGGAAGTCAACTGTTCAATCTCTTTCTCCCTGTGGGGGAGATTTCCAGGAACGAATGAAATGCCGAGTGAGGCCAGATCGCCAATCAGTATGGGATTATCTTTCTTTAAATTCAAAAACGGATTAGCCATCAGATCAGAATTCATGGAAAGGTATAATGTGAATAAAGGTTTTGAATCATTAAATGGAATTTTGTTAATTTAAAACCTATTATTTAAAGGGCTGCGCGTTTGACTTCTCAAATTTTTTTATTATGCCCACTAAATACATGGAACCTGCCACCAGTATATGATCGTAGTTTCTCTTGGCGTATTCGATCGCCTCATACGGATCCTGTATTACACGTTTTTCCCGGAATATATTACCGGAGATTTCAGAAAGCATTTCCGGCTTTGCGGCTCTATCCGGTTCGTCAGGAGTGGTAAAAATTACCCGGTCGCTGATCGGCCTGATAGCGCGCAGAAATGAAAAAATATCCTTATCAGCCATCATTCCAATAACCAGCACAGGTTTCTCCTTGAATATCCTCATGTAGTTGTACGTCAAAGTGTCGGCAGCGGGGGGATTATGTGCGCTGTCCACCATTATGAAGGGTGACTTTGAAATGATCTCCATTCTTCCCGGCCATCTGGTGTTGAAGATACCTTTTTCTATAGCAGTCCTGCCGGGATTAAGGTCATCAGACTGCTCGAGCGCAAGGACTGCGTTGCTGATATTCTCTATCTGGAATTCACCCACAAGGTCTGTATGAATGCTGTACGAATCTTTGCTTGTGGTGAGATCGAACGAGATACCTTCCTCGGACTCCTGGACATTTTTGACGGAGCACTCCTTGATTCTAAGCAAAAGCTTGCTGTCCCTGACGTCAGATATTTTTTTTATCTCCTTTATGACTGCACTTTTTGTGTCGCCCAGAACGACAGGCCTCCCTTTTTTTATTATTCCGCCCTTTTCCCAGGCAATAGATTCCAGTGAGCATCCAAGCTTGTCAGCATGCTCATAACCAATAGTGGTTATAACACTCACTTCCGGTGTTATGATATTTGTCGAATCGAGCCTCCCTCCAAGGCCGACTTCAATGGATGCTACACGATCCTTGCGGCTCTGGAAATAGGAGAAGGCTAGCAGGGTTGTGGTCTCAAAAAATGTGGGATTCCTCAATGATACGCGTAATTTTTCTATCAAACCTCTGTTGGAGGCTATGAATTTTTCTATGTATTCATTGGGTATCATAGTCCTTCCAGACACTATCCGTTCGTTGAAGTCAATGAGATGTGGTGATGTATAAAGTCCGGTTTCTGCTCTCTCCTGCAGTGCATTGTATATGAAAGCAGATGTAGACCCCTTTCCATTGGTTCCTGCAATATGGAAAGATTTGAAAGAATCCTGTGGATTATCGAGATTCTTCGCAAAATCACGCACAACAGCAAGATCTAATTTTACGCCTTCCCGCTTGAGATTGTAAAGAAAATCGAGATCCACTGTGGACATCGGAAGGAGATATTCGGCTCTTAATTATATCTTACGTATTTTGCTGCGATACCAAGAGAATGGTACCAGCCATAGACCACTCGTTCACACTTTCTTCCTGAGAAATATTCTATGTTATTACAATGCTTTTAGATGAAGCGTGATTTTCTGGCTTGTTAAAAAAATAATAAATAACAGGAGCATTTCCTGTACGCATGGCTACAGAAGCGCTCTATCTTTCCAATCCCTATTTGAAAGAGGCTGAAGGAAAGGTCGTTATGGTTGAGTTCACCGATCTGGTTGTAGACAAGTCAGTATTCTTTCCCACTGGTGAGGGGCAGCCAAACGACAAGGGAGAGGTTGAAATTGATGGGAAAAAGTTTACAATAGTCGATACCTGGAAGGATGGTCTCTGGGTCCATCTCATGTCACTTGACACATATCCTCAGGGCATTGCCGGGAAGACAGTTAAGCAAAGGATAGACTGGGACATCCGTTACGGTCACATGAAGTTCCGGACTGCGTTATACATTTTAAGCGGACTTGCATTTAAAAAATACAATGCAACCGTTAGAATAAACCAGACTTATGAGGATTACGCATGGATTGACATCATGGTGGACAACCTGACCGAGGAAATGGTGAAGGAATTTGAGTCCGAGGCGAACAGGATTATAAACGAAGGTATCGATATACAGTATTCTTTCGTCACAAGGGAACAGTTTTCCAAGGACAATGCTCTGATGTCATTCGTCAGAAATAAGATTCCGGACTATGATTCAATAAAGGTTGCAAAAATTGGGGATTTACCGCCAATGCCTGACCTTGGCACTCAGGTCAGGAATACGAAAGAGGTTGGGGGATTAAAGATTAAAACCACGCTCGTGAAGGGAAAGATCAGCAACAGGCTCACAATAAATCTCGCCACAACTTCTTGAAAAAACAAACATCAAACTGAATTATTGTAAATACGAAAGTCGATGACCTAAACAAATTAATCCATTGATTGCATTAGCGGATGAATGTCCGTAAGGGATTCCTTGGCAGAACTTTCCGAGTTCGTAGGATGGATTGGAATTTCGTCTGCCATCTTCATATTCCTGGTATTTCTACCTCAGATTTTATCCAATGCTGGAAGTTCTGTATCATACATCGAACTTATCACGTCAGCGGGATATGGTCTCTCCTTTCTGTTCTTTGTAATTCTCCTGTTTATCGGCGCGGTAGTTCCTTTCATTTCAATTTTGTACATGATCAGACCGGGGAGTGATCCCGCATCCAGAGAATCATTGAGAAAAGGCAGAGGAGACTTTTTCATATTCTTTTCAATGGTGGTCCTGATCGACCTTGCCATCTCTTTTATTCTGACGGCAATTTATCCATCACTCAGTACACCGGACCCATTTATTACAAGCAATCCTGTTTATCTGGGGCTCGTTGACTATTATTTTAACTGGTTTGCCCTGGAATTTCTGACGCTTGAGATAGTACCTCTGATTCTGGTTACAATTGTAGCACTCTGGTCGATCAAGAAGCTTTCCATCAGGGCAGTATTTAAACCAAACCTTTCAAAGGGATCGCTACTGCTAGGGATACTCCTGCCTGCATGGGTTTTATCCAATTTTCTAATATTCTTTTCACTCGGTTATTCTGCAGATTATATGGCAGATTTCATATCTGTATCAATAACAGTTCTGCTTGTTATGATCATTTATCTCAGATTTGGACTTAATGAAGCCTTTCTGGTATCTTATGGGCTGAACGTCCTGACTACGGTATCTGATGTAGTCGCAGTTCACGGAAGTGTGGTCAACAATCTTATTGGCATAAGCATAACAACTCTTATACTCCTCTGGGCAACAGTCGGATTCCTTGGGCTTGGTTACAGCATATTCAAATACAGCCAGGACACAGCGAAACGCAGGGAGGCAAGCGGGAACAAATCAAAGTCAAAACTTCCTGAAATCACCGAAAGGGATCTCTGGATACGAACATCCTGCCCCAGTTGTGGAGGAACCACGTTCAAGGTCCAGGATGACTTCAGTCTTGTCTGCAACAACTGTAAAACAGTGGTGGACAGCAACTACGAGGGTCCGATGAACATCAAGGTTGAGTTCAGAAGGAATCTGCGCTGATAGGTGAAAAACTTTTCTTCATTATAAAATCTTATCACTTATCTGTCGCCAGAGAATACATTATCCTCCGTCAATTTTTCATTTGTTCTTGGTTTGTATGAGAACCATATAGAGTAAATTATCGGTAGGCTAAATATTATCAAAACGGAATAGAAATTTCCAATCTGAAACAGAAACCCCCCCACGACGGATCCGATTATGAAACCGAGTGCAAACAGACCCTCATAATAGAAGATACCCATCTCCGGTGATGAGGTACCTGAAGTGTATGATAAAACCCTCCCGAATGCAAGACCATTACCCACCGAAGCCAACGCAGATACTCCTATAATGAACCAGTCTGAGTTGTACGCCGATAGAAGCAATGGAGCTGCAAGTAGAAGCGAAGAGATGGTTACGGTTCTTTTGATGCTCTTTAATGGTCTGGTGCTTATGACTGCAAAAACTATTGCAAGGACCATGGGAGGTACGAATGATGCAATACCTATCTCAATATATTGCAATCCCGAAACCCTGAGGTATGGAATCATTACATAATAGAAGAATCCGGAAAAAACACCCGCGAATAGCATTGGAAGCACCATTTTGAATTTCGGTGCTCCCGATTCTTTGCGCTTCACAAACTTTCTCTCAGAAGGAATAAACAGCAAACCTGTGACGAATGCGACAGAAGCTATGATGTAAATGGGCCCGAAGCCCAAGTATTCCACTATGATCCCAGCTGCAAGGGGAACCAAGAAGTTGGGTATGCCCCAGGCAGTTGAGTATTTCTCTGAAACGACCGGATCGTCGACATAACCCAGGGATATCTCTACCGTGACCCAGAACACTGCCTGAAGTATGTCTGTGATGCTAACGAGTACGATGAAAAGTATGGAACTATGGATAAAAAAGAATAGCGAGAGGATTGACAGGCCTACCACTGATAATGTTATCCTGTTCCTGAAACCCAGGATTGTATATTTTGTGTAGAGATACGCTAAAATTATAAGTGGAACGGAAAAAAATATTCCAAGTAGTCCAATTTCCGTGTATGTGTAGTTATACCGGAGCGCAAGAAGTGGAAAAGCAAAACTTATACTGAACCAACCCACGGAAAACAGCGTGCTCAAAGCCATAAGTTTGAAATTCTTGTCCTTGAGAATGGCATCTATTCTGAACACAGGTTCACAACTTGAATCTAATGGCACATCTCACAATAATCCCTGTTAAGCGTCTCCTCTGGATCAGCTCAATTTGTCAATCTTTATGCCATCGTCGTCGAGAAATGCAATAATGTCGTCTGGAGACAGATTAAGTCTCTGGATAATTTTCTTTGGAAGTGTAATCCTGTAAGATGATCCTTTGGAGGACACATGCGCGACATCGATAATCTGCCTCTTCGTCATAATTGATATAATGACGATTTAGGATAAATACATTGTCCCATACCTATTGTATTTTGCCGGACTTTAAGAGGCCAGATGCAATGAATGGGCACAAATAATTCTGACATGATAGCTTAAGAAAGAGCGACCCATCATATTTACGCTTAATGACAGGAATTCACGAAACAGCAAACGAAGCATTTCTTTTTTATAGCGGCTAAGATTACAGGTAGGAGAAAATGGTAACAAAACCGGCAAGAATGTATACTAAAATCAGCGGACCTGCATATACCCGCAGGGAGTTTATGGGTGGAGTTCCTTATCCTAAAATTACCACGTTCATTCAGGGAAACCAGAAGAAGAACTTTGACGTTGAAATGGAGTTGATAGCCAAGGAATCGTGTCAGATCAGACACACTGCACTCGAGGCTGCAAGGGTCTCAGTTAACAGAAAACTTGCGGAACTTGTAGGTGTTGAAAATTTCTTTCTTCAGATAAGACCATATCCTCATCACGTGCTGAGAGAACACAAAATGGCCACTGGAGCAGGCGCAGACAGAATATCTAGTGGAATGAGCATGGCGTTCGGCAGACCAGTGGGAACAGCAGCAAGGGTCAGTGCAAATGATATTATCATGGTAGCGAGAATAAATATGCCGCAAGCCAGAACTCTCAAAGAGATTCTGCATAAAGCATCATTCAAGCTTCCGACTCCATGTTACATTAAGATAACAAAGCCTGAATCTGCACAGATTTAGGCAGACCATTCATTCAGACATTTTAAAATAAGCTATTTTATCTCTTTTGTTCTCTCGAGGTATTAAATTTCATGAAAACAGAGGATGGTTCCTAAACTTTTCAGTAAATATTTGCGTTCGATTCTCGGCTTCCTACAAAATCCTGAATCAGTTTTGCGGCAAGCATGGACGTGTTTCCATTATCATAAAGAGGTGTCATCTCGACAATATCAAAGCCTAATGTGGATTTCGCAAATTTGTTTATCAGCCTTTTCACATCTGTATCTTTTAGTCCATACGGTTCTGGAGTCCCAACGCCAGGGGCATAGGCTGGATCAATGCCGTCCATATCTATAGAGAAATATATTTTATCGGATACAACACTCTTAAGATCATCTATTATACTGTCAATGCCTTTTTTCCTGACGTCCGATGAAAATACGAATCTGACTTCGTTAAATCTGCCGGATTCATATTCCTCTCTAGAAACTGATCTTGTACCGATGGAAACAATTCTGTTCTTTCCGAGTATATCTAACGATCTACGGGTTACGCAGGCATGATTTAGGGGATTTCCCATATAACCATCTCTGAAATCTGAATGCGCATCTATGATGACCATCGTGCATTCACGAAAGTTTCGGACTGAACCCACGGTTAAAGAATGTTCACCGCCTAACATAATGGGTATTTTTTCATCTTTCTTTATAATTGAAACTATAGTTTCAACAGTATCAACATTTTCCTGCACATCCTCTCCCACTGTGACATCGCCAAGATCGCAGATTTTCAAATCAGGAAAATTGATGTTATAAAAGGGATCAAAGGACTCCAGATTATCATACGCCTTTCTGATGCTATTTGGTGCTAATCTGGAACCTCTGCGGTAGCTAGAGGTCCCGTCAAATGGAACACCGAAGATCACGTACTTTGATTCGCCGTAGGTAGAGGCAGCATCGGCTATTTTTAGATGGGAAAAGAAACCGTCTAGTTCTGGAACATTATTTTGCGTTTTCCCATTGCCTCCCAGTATGAAATTTCAGTGCCGGGTTTCACGCGATCGACGATATCATCATCCAATGGGATAACAAAGGTTTCAAAAGTCTCGGAATCCATTAGCTGAGCTTCCTTGTTGGCGACTGAAAGAACCTGTGCATTCTTTTTCTCTATAATGGGTACCTTGACCTTATGTTTGACCGGATACACGACACTGTGCTTCTGATTGTCGAATATCCCAATAGCCACAATTCTTCCTTTTGCTTCTCCATGCTTTCCGGGTTTTGACATGGTTATTTCCATTATTTTGCACGGAGAATCATCAATCAGCATGTATCTTCCAACTTTCAATTCTCTAACTTCGGCTTCCTGCCAACTCATTAGTTATCAGAGGGCAATATATTATGTATTTAAATAGTTATCAGATTTTTCATTCATATGTGACTTGAGATACCATAATCCGAAATGAAAATACACGGTAGAAACACTGTATTTTCATTCTCGCTAAGGTTAAATAGACTATAACAATAAACGTTCGAAGCATAAATGCCTAAACCTGGAGTTTCCGTAGTTAAGCCAATGGACGTTCTTCGGCAGTCTATTGACAAGGGCGTAATGGTTGAGGTAAAGGGTAAACGATTGTATTCCGGAGTGCTGGAAGGATATGATGTTTATATGAACCTCGTTATCAAAAACGCGGGAGAAGTAATTAATGATCAAAACGTTGGTGTTCACCAGCGTGTGCTAGTAAGAGGAGACAATGTGATATATATATCTCCATCATCAGGTGATTGACAATGAGTAATGGAACAGCCGTAATGGGCAAAATGGGAAAGAAGAAGGTTCATATTACATGCAGGAGATGTGGAAAACACACTTACCACATCAGGGAAAAGAGGTGCTCTTCCTGTGGGTTCCCCGACCCCAGAATCCGATCCTACCATTGGGCAAAAGCCAGATGAACATTGTGCCGTAGTTGGAATATACGGCAAAGAACAGGCATTTTACGATCTGCTTGTGTCACTGAAAGCGCTACAGCATAGGGGCCAGGAAAGTGCAGGTATTGCAACATTCGACGGTTCCGTTGTGCATCTCAAGAAAGGAATGGGGCTTGTTTCAGAAGTTTTTCCGGAGCGTGAAGGTGTCACTTATGGTTCTTTGTCCGGGAACGTAGGAATAGGTCACACAAGGTATTCCACACAAGGAACTAAGACCATTGAGAATGCAGGTCCGTTCGTCATTTCAAATTCAATAGGATACATGGCCATCTCTCACAACGGCGAAATCACCAATGCTGAACCATTGAAAGAAGAACTTAAGAAGAAGGGATCTGCCTTCCTGACATCATCAGATACCGAAGTCATGCTGATGGAACTTTCAAGGGAAATAGTTGAAAAGGGAGTAAAAAACGGCTTCAGAGCTGCAGTTTCAAAGCTGAAGGGCGCCTATGCTGTTACCGTCCTGATAAACGACCGGCTCTTCGGTCTAAGGGATCCACTCGGTATAAGGCCACTTGTTGTAGGAAAGGTGAGAGACAACTATGTTATTGCCTCAGAGAGTTGTGTTTTTGAATCTCTTGACGGTGAGATGATTCGTGATATCAAGCCGGGAGAACTGGTTGAGATTACAAATGATGGTGTAGAATCAATATTCACGGTGAACAATGGTAAAACAGCGCATTGCATGTTTGAGTACGTCTATTTTGCGAGACCTGACAGTATAATAGATGACATGGAGGTTTTCACCGTCAGGACGGAGATTGGCAGGTTACTGGCGAAAGAACATCCGGTGGATGCAGACGTTGTTATACCGGTTCCTGACTCAGGACGAGCTCAGGCTCTTGGTTTTTCCAACGAATCCGGGATTCCATACAGCGAGGGACTGATCAAAAACAGGTATTCCGGCAGAACATTCATTATGCCGACGCAGAAAAGTAGATCTGCAGCGGTCAAGCTAAAGCTTAATCCCATCAAGTCGGTGATATCCGGAAAGAAGGTTGTATTGGTCGATGACAGCATAATAAGGGGAAACACAATCAGGCACATTGTCGCAATGCTGAGGCGAAATGGTGCCGCAGAGATTCACGTGAGGGTCGGTTCTCCTCCCATAGCCCACGCCTGTTATTTCGGAGTTGACATGAAGACAAAGGATCAGTTTGTGGCAACCGGAAAGACTGTCGATCAGATCAGGGAAGAGATAGGTGCTGACAGCCTCGGGTATCTTTCAATCCATAACCTGACAAAGGCGATTGGAAAACCCGGGAAAGCACTCTGCCTCGGTTGCCTTACCGGCGAATATCCGGTCAACATTGCCGGTGAAAAGTACTCATATCAGGCGGAGCTCGAAGGTTACCAGGTCTCATGATCTGATTTTCATCTTATCTGATATGGTTTTTTTCATCGACGCCACATCGATAATGGTATGTGCATAATCGGCTCTTACTGCAATTGCGAGTTTGTTTGCTATTGTTCTGGCCACCCTGCCCCTGTAACGTGGAGGAAGGGAAGCAAGTCCTGCATACTTGAATATTATCCCATGTTTCGGATTCCTGGTGCCCCTCCTCATATGGCTGAAAAATGCCTTCTCTGCCCCAATAATCTGCAGGGTGCCTGCAGGCATCTTGATCATCTTCTTGAGACCTCCTGATATAACCAGAAAGTCTATTGCGAGATCGACACCAAGAAGTTCGGTCACATTTGGGAAGGAAGTTCTGACTCTTTCAGAAAGAAAAGTATTAACCCTGTCCCTCAGGTCGCAGACGTTGACTCCCGCATCCGAGATAGATTCCATTATGGGAAGCATCCCACTTCCCTCCTGCGCAGGCTTGAAATTTCTTATGTAAATGCATGGATCCTGGTTGGTCTTATCATAGCCTGCGAGGATTCCAAAGCCCTGTATTTTCTCATAATACGAATTGATGATTTTATGAAGTTCGTTCCTGAATATCCCGAGCTTCACAATGTACATGTCATCTGTGAATTCTTCTTTTATCCTTTTTTTCTCGTATTCCAGAAGGAGGTTCCTTAAATCTGGGACTTTCTTTCGGCTGGTTACTCCATCCTCTGTTTCCGGAATTTTTCCTCCTCTCAGTTCCTGGAAAATTTCCATGTGGCCTGTTTCCAAATTTTTGAACTTTTTTATTCCTTCCCTGGTTTCCGTACCGTACCATTTCACTTTTTCTGGGTTCGACATGTTTTTCACTCACATCAGGCGGGTCTATAAGAATTCTGTCAAAATCCACAACCTTCACGTCGGATATTTCCTCTGCAGGAGTAAGCATTATCCCTGTACCCACCACGCCGTTATCTTCGGAAATGACACAGACCCTGTCGCCTTTGACAGGGTTTCCAATAACAGCCTTAATTCCGCCAGGGTAAAGATCGGAACCGTGGGCGATTGTTCCCATGGCGGATTTCTTGATCACGATCTTTGGCTTGTCCCTGAAGAGAAATATTGGCGGGATGAGAATCTTCCGCAGAAGTCGATTATCACCTTTCTTGAGCAATTCTGAGGCATCACTGACATCCTGCATTGTAACGCACATATCCTCCGTGAATGGTCCGGTGGAAATTCTGCGAAGCTCCTCAAGCTGTCCGCCACCGGAAGTCATGTATCCAATATCCACGCACAGGGTACGTATATAGGTACCGGAATCGCATCTGACTTTGAAGAGAACTTCTCTGCCCTTCATTTCCAGGATGTCAAGTGAATAAATTCGCCTTTTTCTTAGGGTTCTTGCCACCGCTGACCTGACCGGCGGAATCTGATAAATCTCGTCCGTGAAGAGGGAAAATATCTCCCGCACTTTCTTTTCATCAACATCACCATGGAACCTCATGACTCCGACATATTCCTTCGGATCTTCATGTGCAACATCGATAAGCCTTGTGGAATGCCCGAGTGCCATGACCAGAACCCCTGAAACTCCAGGATCAAGCGTGCCAATATGCCCCACCCTTTCCACATTTAGCATTGTTCTGACCCAGTAGTCTATCTGATGGCTGGTGGGTCCCTTCGGCTTGTCTATTACAATAAAACCGTTGAGTTCATCAGCATGTAGGGTTGATTCCTGCATATATAATGTCGGCCCCCTCTTCTGCTGAAATCTTCGTCGTATCAATTATGATATCATAGTATTCGGGAATCCTGTAATCGATTCCATAATATTTCATATATCTCTTAAGTTCTGAAGCTTCTCTTTCCTTGACAAGCTGCATAACCTCTTCCCTGGTACCGCCCTCTCTCTTCATCACTCTCTCGATCCTGACCTCGATGTCTGCGTCGATATATATCCTTGTTGCATCTATGGCATTCTTTGTGGCAATCCATCCGGCAAGCCTGGATTCAAGCACGATGTCTTCTTTTGCCCTCAGTAATTGAAGGAGTCCCTGATCCTGTTCCCTGTCAATTTCAGGGTTTGTTTCTGCGTATTTTCCGAACTCTGCAAGGGTCATATTATGTTTTCTGGCATTCTGCCTGAAAATTTCTCCGCCGGAGATGAACTCAATCTGCAGTTTTCTGGACAGAAGAATGCCAACGGTCGATTTACCGCTTCCTATTGGGCCACTAAGCGTAATTCTCATTGGATCATATCTGCTGAAGTTTGCCTTTCGGCTTTCTTGATCTTGTAGTTGAAATCAATGTACTTTATCACCATGGTCGTGAAATAACCGATGATCAGGTTCGCAAACATGTAGATAGCTATCCATGTGGGTACTATCCAGGCGGTAGAAGTGGCTATATTGAGGTTTGTGCCCCAGGGAACCGATATCAACTGGTATGAAAGTGAATCAACGAAAATATACATCCAGATGAAGAATAGGAATATGAAAACAGTGAGGACCATCAAAGGCTTCATTGTATTCATGCTCACCATCTGACTCTCCATCATCATGTCAGTCTGCATCTTCCTCATCTTCTGTATTTTGTCACGCTTATTTTCTTTCAATGCTTCCCGATATGCCTTGCTGAAAGCCCTGCTTCTGGATTGTATTCTTCCCATCCTCAGCCAGTCAGTGAAAAAGTATCTTGGAACTGAAAGTATCAGACCTATTAAAACACCTGAAACTATGATTGTCAGGATGGGATAATGGCCTCCAAATCCGACCAATGGGTAGAAAATGGAGTTTAAGCTCGAACCGATTACCACTCTTAATGTGGGATTTGTTATCACTATGATCATTGCAAAACTGACCATCAGATAAACCATCTGAAACAGCAGGAACTTCTTCTGCTCGGGACTTACCGGTGGCGGTGCGTTACCTCTCTGCAAGCTTAATCACCTCTTGTAAGTGCCTTTATTATCATGCTTGATGCATAATCCGGATTGCCTTCCGGGTTATTCAAGAAGCTCACAGTGGCCCCGGAATATACTGCATAACTGATGGCGAAACTGCGATTCACAGCCTGGTGTTCTGCTATCTCTGACATGGTATCCTCGTCTCTCTTCCTTGTATGATCTCTGCTTCTCCTGTCCTTAATAAGTTCAGGTTCGGCCTCTATCAGGAAATACGATGACACTTTCAGTTCCCGCAGCACCCACTCTGGTAATCCAGGCAGATAACCGTTTGGAGATTTTATAGCCATATGGGTATCGATTATCACATTATCCATCTTCCCGATTGCAGCTGAAGCCTTCTTCTGGAGATTGATCTGGGTATCCACGCTTAACTTTCTGAGTTCGTCTCTGTCCTTGACGAGATTGATTTCCCTTGCCATCTCAAACATCAGTGTTCCATAGTTAATAATATCGTAATGAGTCTGTTTTGACACTATTGCCAGTACCGTTGATTTTCCCACACCGGCCACACCTGATATGACGACTCTCATTTATGCCCCCGCAAAGAACTGTCTTATTACTGGATGCATTTCCATTAATTGTTCTTTCCCCAAAGCCTCGTAGAATTGTATAACTATACCTACGGCAAGCAGAAGACCGGTTCCGCTCGTATCACCAACAGTACCGATAAGATTCGCTCCTGCCGCCAGGAGCCCTACGGCAGCGCCGCTGAAAACGGTTACAGCAGGAATATATTTCTTCAACACGCGCTCCATGATCTTCGGATCCCGCCTGAATCCCGGGATCTGCATACCACTAGACTGAATCTGCTTTGCAACAGCACCTGCACCCATATTCGTGGTTTCAATCCAGAACTTTGCAAATATTATACTGAAAATAACCATGAAACCTACGAAGGCAAGAATATGGATCGCCTCATCTAGGGCCGTATGCCCGAATAGAATGTTGCTGTATACCGAAGGGCTGATAATGGGGAAAAGCCAGTCGGCAAGACCATTAGGGGATGAAAGATAGAAAGCAAGCCCGCCTGTAGGTGTTGTATTGGAAATCGAACTTCCGTAGATCGAAAGCTGCGTTGCTGTAGGATACGCACCCAGAAGGGGATTATGCCCCAAAAGAGGGATATGACTCAAAACTGGGCTATTCCAGAAGAGGAGAGTCCACATGGCAACGTTGGCAAGCAACGCGGTTGCAAGTATCACAGGTATGTTTGATGCATAGAATAGCTGGATGGGATATCTTCCCCTAGCACCCCTCACCCTTTCGTGGGCGATGGGCAGCTCTATTTTACTGCTCTGGAAGTATGCGACAATGAAGAATATCAAAAGTGTACCCATCAGGGCAGTAATTGGATTTACCGGGGCAAATAGTAGCCTCTCTATACCTGTGTTATAAAGGTAGGATGATGAAGAATTGAATATTATGTAAAACAGCTTTGGGATTGTTCCCGCAGGAGGATTATTAAGACTAAGCGGAAGTGTATTGGATGTGGGCAGCCAGTTTATCGCTCCTGTGAATAGCTGTTGTGAAACACCAGCAGCAATGAACAGAGAAATTCCTGATCCGATCCCGTATTTCGAAACCAGCTCATCAAAGAGGAACACCAGATACGTTCCAAAGAACAGCTGCGCGATAATGATGGTCTGTGCTAGGAATTCGCCATATCCTGGAAATGTGGCATTAAGAGTTGACACAAGTGCGGTATCAGGAACAAGATATCCAAAGGCCTGCGGTATAGCTTCCACAAATATCATTATAATGATCAAAAGCTTCTGAACACCCTGATAGACGGCCTTGTCCTCGGAGTTCTGCAGATCAAGGTTGAAGATCTTGGCTCCAGAGAACAACTGCATTACTATGCTTGCAGTAACTATCGGGCCAATTCCAAGGTCCATGAGAGACCCGGATGCGCCTGCAAATATTGCCCTGAATGATGCGAACACATCGACTGTCTGTGAGGTGTTGAGTCCATAGATGTAAATGTTGGTAAGTATGAAATACAAAACTACAACGAGGGCTGTCCAGAATATTTTCCACTTGAACTGAACATGCCCCTTGGCTTTTTTGACAGCCGGGAGCTTCGATGTTAAATATTCCAGTCCATACAACTTGCTCTTCTTGGGTCCCACATAACTGAATATGAGGTATGAAAGGCCAAATATGGGGAATGTAAGTACCGCAGCAATTATCAGCGAAATGTAATCATATTTCCCAAAATAAGCGAAGGCAATAATCTCAATTATATAGAGTATGCCGATGGGAATAGCAACTCGTTTATTCCTCTGAATCTGATCCATCTACCTCTACCGTAGTTCCGTAAGCAGAAAGCTTGTTTATAGCCTTTTCTGTAGCCTCCGGTATTATGATCTTGGACTTCAATCTGAATTCCCCTGATCCAAGCAGCTTATGGTACCCCGCTGTTTTCAGGTCTATTTCAGCGATTCCGTTCTGTTCGTTCACGAAACCCCTGGATTTGAGGTTGTCAATCAGAGAAGCAAGTTCGCCAAGTGACAGGGGAACTTTTGGTTCACCGGGGTGATGACTAGTAAATCCATGGCCACCAAAGTGTTCAGGATCGTATTTCACCATCCATATCCACCTGTGCTTCCCAAGCCCGGCCATTCCGGATCCTCCTCTCTTTCCCTTTCCTCTTCCAGCCTTCATGCCACGTCCGTAGTGGCCGCCTCTCTGTTTCTTAGTTCTGCTTCTCACCATTTAGATCCTCCCCCGGTACCAGCATCCTTCTGATCAGGTTGTTGATATCCTTTCCACGGTAGCCAAGCGTTCCACCTGTGCCATACTGTCTCCTGATGTATTCTAAACCTTTCCTTGGAGGATGAAGTCTCATCACAGGCACAACGCCTTCAAGTTTTCCGTATTTCAGCTTTCCATCCATAATTGCCTGCGCAAGCTCGGAGTAGCTTGATACTCCCGCTATCTGCTTGATCTTTTCCTCAGTAAGTTTCTTGTGCCCCTGTATCATGGCTCTGTACTTGAGTGCAAGTTCCATGGTTTCCCTGTCTATCTCACCCCAAGTAGCATAATCTTTGAATGCGTGAAGCATTCCCCTGGTTTCCGGCGTATCGTCAAGAAAAACCATATGGTTAATCTTGTGGAGGCGCAGAAGTTCTCCGGTTTTCCTTGCCCTAGGCTTAACTCCAGTGCTTCCTCTAATCCTTATGACCGCTAGCATTTAAAACACTCCCCACATATATCGGCGTACTTAGAATTATCGATGGATTAACTTTTATCTTTGATGTCTGAACAAGTGCATCAAAGGTCGCAAGAGCATAATTCACCGTGGTCTTGGTATGTCCCTTGGCAAATCCCCATGCATCTTCTATTCCAGCCATTTCAAGAATGATCTTGGCAATATCTCCCACTGCTCTTCCAACACCTCTTGGAGCAGGCTTCAAAGTTACACGAACAGATCCGGAAGACCCGTTCACCTCAAAGGGCAGTGTGTGTGCCCGTCCGCAGCCACATTCCCAGGATCCGCAACCTCTCTTGACTTCCATAATATGCATCTTTGCATTATTCACTGCCTTTCTGATTGCAGGTGCAGCCTCCTTAGCTCTTCCTCTGCCAACACCTACGTAGCCATCACCGTTTCCAACCACTGCAGTTATGGAATAGCTCATTCGTCTGCCTGAGTCAGTCATTCTCTGGGCACGTTCAACATCCAGCACCTCGTCCTTGAGATCAGGAAGAAGGAAATCTATTATTTCAAATTCCTTCAACGGCAGCTTGCTCCTGATAACCTCTGATATAGTCTTTATCTTACCTTCAAAGACTAATTTTCCCAACCTTGTTTTTGGAATCCACTGTTCTTCGCTCATATTACCTCTTCCACCTTTTTCTTGTAAGTTTCTAAATTCTTCTTGATATCATCCTTGTTCTTTAAATGGCTCCCACTGAGTCTCTTGTTGTTAGGAAGAATAGACTCGCTATGCGGTATATTACCGCCGGCATCAGCATATCCCTTCACTGCAGCAGATATCCTGCCTCCCTTGGTCATTTTTCTTCTTCCAGTATCAAGGATTACCTCTTCTATTCCGGACTTACCTGCGAATTTGCCAGCTGCAAATCCCATCAGATAGAATGAGGCGGTGCTGTTCCCCCTGATCCCTAGTCCCATTTTTTCGAGGGTCTTTGGAGTGATGGTCTTGAGTATGTGATCCCCTTCATTCCCAAACTCTACCAGTTGGACCACACCGCTTTTGGAGGTGGGTCTGACAACGAGTCTGGGCAATCCGGACTTGACCAGTCTGTATCTTTTCCTGTAATCGGTCAAGCCATTTCTTTCTCTCTTAAACTGTCTTGGTGTCTTCATTTAATTTCACCTGATGATCCGGCCTTTACGTGCGTGACCAGCTGAGCCCTCGACTGTATGGTTCCGCCCTTGATAAAGCGGTAATACTTCCTGTACAGCTTCCTGTCGATCTGACCGCTCTGTTTCAACTTGAGCAACTCATCCCTCAATGACCGGATGGTTTTAACCCACCTGGATTTTCTGGGGAACCTGGCATATTTTGTGCCCTTCACAGAGCCTGGTCCTCTTCTTCTTTCCTTTGATTTCTGCTTTATCCTCTGCCTGAACCTTGCACCGGAATTTCCCTTTGCAGGTTTAGCCTGAATGACATTTCTCCTGATGAGCGCACGAATGTCTGCTCGGGTGGCAGATTCGAGAATATCCTCGGTTGAATTCGTATCAATCCAGACCCTGGACGTTCCGACTTTTAACATGTCTGCGGCAATCTTCCTTGCGGTTTCTGATCTCAATTATTTCACCCCTCTGTTGAGTATTTTCAGGTTCAGTTCGTCGGCTCTGGTCTCGATCATTTCCCTTTTGCGTGAACCAACATCGGAACCAATCCTTACTGCGAACCTTGTTCTGTCTATGGAATCAAGTTCAGCAGGAGTGTGAACCAGTATTTCTCTGTAGCCTGAGGGATGAAGTCCTCTGACAGACACGGGTCCTCTGAATCCTGCATCAACTATTGGAGGTCTTCTGTCCTGCTGCTCTCTCTGCTTTGAATGCTTTCCTCTGGGTTTTCTCCAAGATTCTCCAAGCCTCTTGTATCTGAACCATTCCTGTCTCCTGAATTCAACTCTTCTTCTTGCACGGTCAGTTTTGTACCTGAGTAGCCTTCTCTCCTCAGTGCTCATAGTCTGTTTTGCCTCAGACACTGTTCTCGCCTCCAAGCAAATATATTCCATCCTGGAATACTCTCAAATCGAATCCCTTTATCTTGGTGGCTCTTTCAATATTGGAGGCTGTGTGTCCTATTTCTTCTCTGTCTATTCCGGTTATGGTTACCCTATCCCCCTTGACCGTAACCTTGCAGCTGCCAACAATCTGGGCGGATCTTGCAGATCTTTCTCCGAGGAAGTTTTCGATCACAGTTTTATCACCCTTCACGGAAACTCTCATCGGAAAGTGCGTGTAATCGATCTTCATCTCATATTCATATCCTTCAGTGACACCCTTAAACAGAAGTTTTGTTATGGATGTCCATGTGCCGAGGATGGCACGGCTCCTGTTGTTGTTTTTGGAGATACTGAATATAAGTTTGTTTCCCGAAAGTTCAACTCTGACAAAGTTGTCCCTGAACGTTCTTCTGGTTTCTCCCTTCGGGCCAGTTATTGTCAGGAATCCATTGTCCAGAGTGACTTTAATCTGTTTTGGTATTTCAATTTCTTCCATTTTCTCAAATTTGACCATCTGTTTCACCTAATATATCCATGCGAGGAGTTTTCCTCCAAGACCATTTTTCCTTGCTTCAACATGACTCATAACTCCCTTTGTAGTGGTCATTATTATAATCCCGAAGTCCTGTGCAGGAAGATAGCGAGACTCATATTTTTCAAGTGTCTTGATCTTCACCGGAAATCTCGGCTTGATAACACCGCAATTGTTGATGGTGTCACTGAGTGTAATCTTGAATTTGCTGCCCATCTTATCCTCTATCACCTCGAAGCTCTTGAGATAGTTGTAGTCCTGCATCACCCTTAGAACTCTCCCGGTCATTCTTGCCGCAGGAGAAACCTCGATCTGATGTATCCCAATTTTTGAAGCGTTCTTTATCTGGTTTATTATATCATTTAACGGATCATGTCTCATAAAATCACCTCAACTGTACTTCCTGAATCCCAGTGACGGGGCGGTCTCTCTGAAACACTGCCTGCACAATCTCAATCCGTACCGCCTTACCAGGCCTCTCTTTCTCCCGCATCGCTTGCATCCATCCTTACGTCCAAACCTCTTTTTTGGTTCCAATTTGATTTTTGCCAATTTTTCACCCTACCGTTGAGACTCCAAAGTTCTTCTTCAGATATTCTAAAGATTCCTCTTTGGAAACCCTGATTTTTGATGGCAAGCTCCTCTGGTTAATTTTCCTCCTTGCTACCCTGTAACCGCCTCTCCTCTTGAAAACGATCGCAATGTCCATTCCAAATATGCCGATCTCGGGATCGTATTTCAGCCCCTCAAACTCAGTGTAGTCTGGTATACCGAAATAGGCATTTCCCTGCTTATCGAAGGAATAAATCGGAATCTTGTTCCCCTTTGCAAAGAAAGCCCTTTTGAGGAATTCACTGGCCTCGTCACCCCTCAGGGTCACTTTAACCCCAATGGTCAGACCCTTTCTGGTGTTGAACTCCCTCACGGTCTTCTTGCCTGTGGTGAATACCGGCTTCTTCTTTGTAAGCAGTGTGGTGACTTTGGCTGCTTTGTTAAGCCTGTCTCCAGCCTGTCCAACGCCAATATTCAGAACAACCTTGTCGATGATTACCTCTTGCATCGGATTCATTAATTCTCCACCTCTGAAATCTCATACTGGAACTTGTTGTTGCCAACCACAAAAGCATAGTCAACTACAGTCCCGAACCCTTCCTCAAGGGTCAGCATGTTGGAGTGTGACGACTCCTTGACCTCAATCTTCTTTATGGTGGCAATTTTTCCAACGTGCGAACCACCGGTAAGGAAAACCTTGTTTCCAGGTTGCAATTTCAGGACCTGCTCAATCTTCTTGTCGGGAAGAGAAACCAGCAGTACGTCACCAGGCTTGAGATCCTTGTTTTCGGAAAGCACGTTTTGCCCGTCATGGAATGAGATCAGATACTTGCCTGCTCCCTCATCCTTCTTTCCCACTATCTTCACTAACTTTGAACTGGATCCCTGGCCCTCCTGCTTTACAAGCGTGAGCCTTCCCTTCGTATCGTACTGAACCCTGTAGTCGGAATCAAGACCATCAATGTGAATGAGGTCCATAAAACCAACCGAATAACGCCTTTCCTTTACCATCTTACCGTCAATCTTAACCTTCCCCGTGTTGATTATTCTGGTGACCTCCCTTTCCTTGTCACCAAGGTGAAGATAGTCACGGAGAACTGTGATCAGTGCAATGCTGTCCTCTTTCTTGTGTTTGCCTATGCTCGGGGTAACACTCCAGAAGTGGACCTTCCTGGGAATGTTGACCGCACGCGATACCATCATCCTTTTAGTTCTGTTTATTGTCAGTATCTTCACCCTCCTTTTCCTCTTCAGTTTCCTGAACCGTATTTTGTTCCTCCTCTGTACTGTCGGCCTGTGAAGGCTCCTTTTCAGGCAGCGCAGGCTCGGAAGACGGTGCGGATAACTCTGAAGGGGCCGTTTCCGGCGGCTCCTCAACTATGACTTTGTTCCTCTTAGCAGCCAGTTCCCTTATCCTTTCCATTCTCTCCGGTCTTGAAAGATCCAGTCTGGTGATGACCACCTGATTTGGTTTAACCGGTTTTTCTTTCTGCTTTCCGTCGGCCTTCGCAACGGTGACTCCATCCACGACAAGCGTCGAATGGACGTGATCGACTGAATCCACCTTGCCCCCCTCAGTCTTTCTTGAACCTGATTTTACTACCACTATGTCTCCCTTTGTAATCGGAAAATGGGAGATACCGTATTTTTTCCTCAGTTCCTTGCTCAGCGATACATTTATTCTAGATTTCATTATCAATCATTCCTCACACTATAGTCGATGCAATTGCAGCAATTCTGGGCCATCTCTCGGATGCCTCCCTTGCTACAGGCCCTTTGATTTCAGATCCTCGTACCTCGCCCTCAGGGGTCACCAGCACAGCTGCATTATCTTCAAATTCAACCATGACTCCGTCCGGTCTTCTGAAAGGTCTTCTCTGCCTTATGACGACTGCATAAACGACCTTGCTTCTCATCTCCGGAGTTCCTTTCTTTACGGTTGCGATGAACAGATCTCCGACACCTGCCGCAGGTATTCTTCTTGCAACGCCATGATAGGCCTTTACATTGATGAGGCTGATGACCTTAGCACCGGTGTTGTCTGCGCATGTCATGGTTGCACCCAGTGGCAGACCTCTATGTTGTCTTCCGGCTATGCCTTTCATTCCGTCACCTTCTCCACAACAACGTATGATATGGTCTTTGAGAGCTTCCTACACTCAGCTATCTTGACACTGTCCCCTGGCGATATTGAAATACACGCAGGCACGTGTGCATGATACTTATGAAGCACAGTGATGTTTCTTTCGTATTTTGGTACCCTCTTTCTTATATTCCTTGTAATCACCGCACTTCCAATCATGTTTGTGGATTCAACCTCTCCAGTGATTACCTGTCCTCTAACAACTAATTCGCCATGAAACGGGCACTTTTTGTCTGTGCATTCAGTTTCAGGAACCTTTACATTTAGTCCTATATTCGATTTCATTCTTACCTCAACCTCTTGATTTTCCTTTCAGTTCTGTTCCAATTCTTGATTCTGTCCTCGGGAGTCATAGTTAGCAGTTCCCCTTTCAGAGGACTGTCCTGATTTGCAAATTTGAATTTGGCTATGTTCTTCGGGATGACGCTGGTTTTTTTGCCATCTGCTATCACGAATGTGTTCTTGGTTTCGTCAATTACGACGCCTGTCTTTCCGATCATCGACTTGTTTGTGCTCCATGTGATGGTAATACTTTTCCCGATGAATTCATCGAAATAGTCAGAGAGCAATCAGATCACCTCGGTCTTAAAGCCCATGTCATCAAGTATCTTCTTTACCTCAGGTCTGTGATCACCCTGAAGCTCCACGGTTTTACCGTCCTTTACAGTTCCACCTGCTGCAACCTTTTTCTTGAGTATCTTTGCGATTTCATAGATATCCTCTTCTTTGGGATCGATACCTTCGATTATTGTAACGTTCTTCCCATACCTTCTCTTGTCAACGCTTATCTTTATTGACTGTGAGTCCCTGGAAAAACCATCCCATGGCTGCAGTTCCTTTGGTATCCCTGTAAAGTTCTTATCCTTCATTTAAGAGTTTCCTCCGACCCAATTACGGTCATTATCCTCGCTATCTGTCTCCTGATGGATTTCATCTTGCCCGGGCTCACAGGAGAACCCCCCATGGCAACAGAAGCTCTCTCCTTCAAGAGAAGCTGTTGAAGATTCTTCAATTTGGATTTTATCTCTTCACTGCTCATTTCCCTGATCTGTTTTGCTCTCAGTTCCACTAGGTTCACCTCCTTTTACTTCTGTAATTGTGGCTGTGCTTTCAACAATCTTCGGCGGAGAAACATCGATCTCATCCGGCAATCTGTAATCGGAATTCAAAATCCCAACCGATATCCCGATGATTCCAAGTTTAAGTTTTGCCACTGCAAAGCCTCTGAGCATACCAACCCTTGCCGGTTCCCCGGAATACTTAATCGATCCTGAAATGAATTTCTGGGATCTGGCCCTTTCGCCTGAAAGTTTGCCACCGATCCTTATGATAACACCTTTACTTTTGCTTTCTACGGTTCTTCTCAGAGCAGTGTTTCCAGCCCTTCTGTATGACCATCCCTTTTCGAGTGTAAGGGCGATCTTCTTTGACACTATGAACGGATTCAGATCAGGTTTATCCACTTCTTTAACCTCGATCTGCGGTGATTCAACTTTGAAGACCCTTTCAAGATGCTCGGTGATTTCCTGCACCTTCATTCCTCTTCTTCCTATCACAAGACCTGGCTTGTTCACGTGCAGGGTTATATTGTTTCCAAAAGGAGTTCTTTTCATCTCCATCCCTCCATATCCTGCAGTGTCAGTTTCACTTTTGATGTACTCAGTTATCAGTAGTCTGTTGACGGCATCCTGTACAAATTTTCTCTCCTTCACTCTTTTACCTCCTCTAAAACCATGGATATGTTAACCAGATCTTTCACAAATAGCCCGGCAGAACCGTGTGCCTTGGGTCTGTATTTCTTAATCATCCTGCCCTTGGAAGCTTCGACGTGTACAAGTCTGAGATTGTCGGTGTCAAGTCCTTTGAATTCTGCATTTGCGACAGCATTCAGGAACGTCTGTTTGAAAGCCTTCATCGCCTTCACTGGATATCTTCCAGGACCAACGCCTTTCCTGTGAGACACAGAGTCCAGATACCTGAAATAAGGGACAGCTGTTCTCTTCTCAATGACTCCATCGATTATATCCCTGAGTTCCGATATCTTCTTTCCACGAAGGAAGTGGGCAATGTTCACCGCATCCTTCAGAGATATATCCTCCTCTACGGATCTCGAAATGGCATTCTTTTCAGGTAATTTTTCAATTGCGTATCCTTTCATCATCATCACTTCAGAGGCATAAACTTGGAAGATCTTGTTGCTCCTACACCTGGTCCAGAGTGTTTGACCTCTTTCCTGGTTGTTGAATATTCTCCCAAATAGTGTCCAATCATTTCCGGTTTGATTTCAAACTTGACATAGGTGTTTCCGTTATACACTTCAACAACCTTGCCAACGTATCTCGGAATTACTATTAGATCTCTCACGTGCGTCTTCAGGCTTGCCTTCTCCGATTCAAGCAGCTTCTGGTGCAGGGCGAGCTGATCATGATTCATCTCTCTGCTCAAAGTTCTTCTTGCACGGGATGGTAGTATTTCGAGCAGATCATCCAATGGCAAATTTTTCAATTCTTCCAGTGAATATCCTCTGTAAAGGAATTCCTTGGATCTGCCCATCACTACCTTCTGTGACTTTCTGGCTTTCCTCTTTATAGATTTAACAGATGCCTGTTTTTTAACTGCCATTAATTCTTCCTCCTCTGTGGGGAGAGCCTTCCTACTTTCTTACCAGGCGGCGCCCCTCTTGCAACAGTGCTCGGTCCACCAACATGCTGGTGATTTCCTCCACCATGCGGATGGTTTGCTGCATTCATAGCGACACCTCTTACTGTGTAAGGACGCTTAGCCTTACTCTGCAGATAATGAATATGATTACCGGCTTTAAGTATAGGCAGATCACGTGCACCGGATCCGGCAACTGTTCCAACAGTGGCCTTGCAATTAGGGTTGAATCTTCTGATTTTCCCGGATGACAACTTGAGAGAAACTCCTTCGCCATGGCTTATTATTAGGGCCGAAGAGCCTGCTGTACGGCAAAATTTTCCACCATCTCCGGGCATGCTCTCAATATTGTGGACCAAGTAACCGTCCGGTATCATTCCAAGCGTTGAGGTAATACCCTTGTTTATTTCGCTTGAAGCGCCAGAGATAATAGTCTGGCCCACGAAGGCACCTGTAAAGGCAAGTTGATAATCCTTTTTACCCTCTGAATTCTCAATAACAAGTAGGGGTGCGTTTCTGCCGGGTGCGTGAACAATATCTTTGACAGTGTATTTTCCAGCACCAGGCAATTTCAGTGCGGTCACGTGCCTGTGGCTTGGGCTCCTGTATACCAACCCTCCCTTTCCTCTTCTCTGCGGAACTATATGTTTTCCCATTTCATCACCTCAGAATATCCCGATTCTTCCGCCAACGTCTTCAGCAGAATACCCCTCAGCAAGAGATACTATGGCCTTCTTTCCTCTCTTGGAGACTAGAATATTCACAGAGACCACCTTGACATCGAATCTCTCCTCAACCTCTTTCTTTATCTGGTTCCTGCTTGCCTTCCTGTCAATCACAAAGGTCAACTTGTTCTCTTTTTCCATCAAGAGCATAGACTTTTCTGTGGCAACAGGAGAATAAATAAATTGTGTCATCTCACTTCCTCCAGTATTTTTATCGCGTCATTTGTATATATTGTCAATCTTCCACCCTTACCTCCGGGTGCTATTTTTTTGATGCTCAGGTTCTTTGCGCTAGAAATCTCAACTCCTGGAATGGAAGCAAAGGCTCTTAATTTACTAGAATCACTGCCCACAATCAGGACACTTCTTGGAGTTTTGTAGGTTCTTCCCCTCATTTTGCCCCTGCCTGCCCTTATCTTTATTCCATCCTTTGCCCGTTTGAGATCATCCTTCAGACCAATCTGCTCGAGGAAATATTCCGCATCCTTTGTTTTCTGGATGGATTCAATACTTCCGTCGGCAATCAAAGGCAGAGTCAAATCATCCGGTATTTTGTGACCTCTCTTCTTTACATAATCGACAGATGCAGTCATTGAAATCGCTGAACCAAGTGCCAGTTTCCTCTCCTTTTTGTTAATCCCTATGAAAAGATTCTTTGAAGATCTCGGAGAATGCGCACTCCTGCCGCCAACAAAACTCGCATTTATGACACCGCGTGATGAACCTGCGACCCTTGGGATCCTTGACATGCCATGGTTTGCCCCCAGATTGTGACCAACCTGTCGCATCCCGGCAAATGCGTACGATCCATATGGCTGCCTGTTGGATAGCATGCTGGATCTGAAAGCTTTCTCAATCAGATCAGTTCTGGGAGGTAATGCAAATATTTCCGGGACTTCCAGTTCTCCAACCACTTCTCCCTTTGATGAATATATCTTTGATTTCACTTCAATCACCCTGTTTGGATTCTATGGAAATATAAGGCAGATTTATCTCTTTCACGGCTTGAACCTTTGCTCTTGCGGGCTCTCTCAGTTTTATTAACCTCTTGGACGGGCCCGGTATCGATCCGTGGACAAGGATAAAATCGTTTCTTACCAGACCATAACCGAGATGTCCCCCTTTTACGTTCACCACGTTTGCCTCTTCCTTTGTTCCATATTTCAGAATTCTTATATTGTGAACAGTCCTCTGCTGGTAACCTTTCTGTCCTGCCTGAGGAACTGTGTTCCTGACCCAGTCAGGATGCCAGGGTCCAAGGGTTCCAATCATTCTTCTATGCTTTCTGTTCTTTCTTGGCAAAAGTTTGACACCGAATCTCTTAACATGACCGGTGAATCCTTTCCCCTTTGTGACTGCGATTACATCGACAAATTCACCTGCTTTTGAGAAATCTGTAAATGCAAGGTCAGTGCCAAGTTTAGACCTGGCATAATTAAGTTTTTCATCGTTTGATTCTCCGCCAATTCTGATCTCAAAAATATCAGGAGTCTTTGTTGGAATTCCTGATACCAACTGTGGATTTGTATGAACGAGTATTCTTACATCCGAGAAACTTCCACTAAAATCATTAATTACAGACTCTTTTCTGCTAGGAATTCTATTCATCAGTTCAGGCTTCAGTGTTTTTGCCCATTCCTCATGAACAACTTTCAACCCGTCCAGCGTTTCATCATATAATCTCAATGCGACAACACTCAATGGAGGTATCTCAATTATGGTGACTGCGCTCATCAGATTCTGTCCAGCGGTTACACTATGCTGTCTGTAATCAACCATTTCAACATGGGTCATTCCGACTTTGAAACCGGCAAATGCCTGAATTTTTACCTTTTCTGTGATTTCAGGCCAGCTTCTAATAGACCCCTGCTGCTTTTTAGCTCTCACTCTCGGATAGTATGCTTTTGATCCCCTTCTGGGATGATGCGGTGTTGCCATCTATGATTTCACCCGAAATAACCGTTACACTTACTGATTCCGCAAAATTTCACGTAAATCCACAGGGATGTTAATAACATTGCCCTTCGTGTATGGTTAAGTAAACGGTTAAGGCAAGTCCATATTTAAACCTTTACTGACGGAAAAAATCTTGCTGAACTGCAGGTTACGCTTAAATTTCACCTTGTCCATCTTAAACGATTACTTATGTATAACTTAAGAATCAAATTGTACATTTTAATCTCTATTAGCGCAAAAAACTTAAAATGTATGCTACTGATAATCACCACACAAGATTATCTGAGATGTGTGATTAATGGCTGACAGAGATGATTATACAGATGACGAGGACTCTGATACTGAGGTAAACAACAGAGGAGGATCGGTGATCAGAGAGAATCAGGACCAGATTGAGGCTCTAAATAAGTACAAAGCGGAGATCAAAAATAACCCTAAAAACCCATCCGCCCACAACAATCTGGCCGTTGTGCTATTCAACCTTGGGAGGATTGAGGAAGCAATCAACAGCTACAACAAGGCTATTGAACTCAATCCTGAGGATGCCACATATTTTTACAACAGAGGGCTGGCCAATTATAATCTCGGGAGAAACAACGAAGCACTTTCGGACTTTAACAATGCACTCAGGTTGAATCCAGGGGAAGCAGGTTATCATTACAGCCGTGCAATGGTCATTCACGATCTGGGAAAACTGGACGATGCATTAAAGGAGCTGAACGAGGCACTTAAAATAAACCCACGCGATCCTGACTACTATAACGATTACGGAAATATTCTTACTGAGATGTCAAAATATGACGAGGCCATAAAACAGTTCAACGAGGCAATAGATCTCAATCCAAGGGAACCAACGTACCACAACAACAAAGGAAACTGTCTATTTCTAAGTGGAAAGGTGCAGGAGTCTCTCAAGGAGTATAAGGAGGCCATTAACCTTGATCCGATGGATCCTGAATTTCACAGAGACATGGCCTATGCACTGAACACCATTAAGAGGTATGACGAGTCCTTATGGGAGTACAATGAGGCAACAAAACTTTCTCCAAAGGATCCGGTTTTACACTTTGAAAAGGGCGTCGTGTTAAGGAAACTTGGAAAGAACATTGAGGCAGTCAAAGAAATAGACGCTGCAATTGCTCTCGATAATGGATACATTGATGCGTATATGGAGAAGGGCGCAACTCTCGAAAATCTTGAAAAATATGAGGATGCCATAAGGACTTATGACAGCGTTATTAAGATCGATGGCAAAAGAGAGAGCGCACATTTCAAGAAGGGACTGATCCTGATCAAGGTCGGGAAGAAGGAGGATGCACAGAAGGAAATAAGTATAGCAATCGATCTGAATCCGAATGTGCTTGAGTACCACATGATCAGGGCCGTTATTCTGGACGAATTGAAGATGCATTCAGAGGCAATTTCAGAGTATGAAACCATCCTTAAGCTGAGCGGCAAGGATAATCCCGAGGTTCATTATAAGAGAGCACTGCTTCTTGAGCAGATTGGTAAGTACAAGGATGCAGCCAAAGAATACGCAGATGCTTCTAAAGCAGATCCCAAAAATGCAGAGTATCATTTCAAGTCTGCGCAGTTGCTTGAGAAGATTGGCAATCCTCAGGAGGCACTGCAAGAGTATAACACTGCCATTATAATTGACAACAAGAGAGCAGAATTTCATGGGGAGAAAGGAATTCTTCTCTCCGAAATGGGAAACAATGATGATGCCCTGCTTGAGATAGAGGAAGCCATAAGACTTGAACCGAAAAATTCAAAATATCAGGACAAGAAGGGAACAATTCTCCTCAAATCTGGCAAAACAGGGGACGCTCTGAAGGAGTACGATGATGCAATTAAATCGGACCCTAAGCAGCCCGAATATCATTACAACAGGGCCATGGCTCTGCTTCATTATGAAAATAAGGAGGAGGCACTGAAAGAGCTCAATGAGGCTATTGAATTAAATTCTGACAAGCTGGATTACAGGAAGATAAGAGCAAGGATATTTTTTGATACAGAGGCTTACAAAAATGCTTTTCCAGATATCACATTCATACTTGCTAAGGAACCAAAGGATGCAGAATTTAAATTCAAAAAGTCTGTCTGTCTCTATCATGATGAGAAGTTCAGAGAAGCACTGAAGGAA
>JAJYEP010000022.1 GCA_021785735.1 Thermoplasmata archaeon
TAGAACTTCGAATGCAAATGAGATCCTTGAGCATGAAAGAATGCACGCTATGGAAGAATCTGGAAACCCCCAGGAAATCTAAGAATCTGCTGTTTTCTCCTCGTTGGTTACAATATTAGCCTTGATATTTGTTTGTTTTTTGACATCTCTGTATTGTTGAATGGGATGCTTTGCAGCACGTGATTATTTATAGGCCTGATGCCTTGTTGATATTTGTTCATGGAAGATGAAAATGTAGAATATTTCATGACAAAAGATCATCAGGACACTAACGATATTCTGGACATAGTGCTGAAGGATTCCATCAAAGGCGTTTTAGACAGGGAATCGATTGCAAAAGTCACGGAGATGCTCAAGCGGCATATCTACATCGAAGAAGAAATATTGTTTCCAGCGTTGCCTTCGGACAACAATAAAGATGTTGAATTCCTGGAAATGCAGCACGGAGAAGTTTTCAGATTCCTGAAATCCTTGAACTCCAACAATAACAATGCTGATCTGATCAAGTATATTTCAAAAAATCTGCTCGATCTTCTGATTGAGCATAACGCTTTCGAGGAATCATTCATTTACGGAAACTTTGAAAAAATGGATGCCGCGTTCATCGAAAAAATTACATTTCCCATCGGGTGGAAATGTCGTTATGCGGGATACTGATGAAAACATGTGATCAATCCATGGCGATACCGAAATATCCCTCCGGCTTATTCGTGCGCAGTTTTTTATTTTTCGAGATATAATATAATGTTCAAGACACCACTGGTTACTCAACAATTTGGGTTTCTTGATAATTCTAAAAAATTCTGGGATATTTTTATTGTCCGGCTTTTAGAACCGGGATTGCCATGCAATATTGAAAGCAAAGATCAGCAGTAATCAGATTATGAAAACCAAGTAATTACAATTTCCAGTTTTCAGCCTCCTTTAAAATTGATAGCCCTAAAACTCTGTATATTTCAATTTAGCCTGAACATTTAATTAGGTTTACCTAATTCCATTGCGATATTGCTTTGGAGACAAAACTTCGCTTGACAGCACTCTCAATGCGGAAATTTAGTGTATCATGGTGGTGCTATTATTGTTGAACTGGGCTGGCATAAAGCGATATCTGAAATTTTTTGGTCCCGCATGGCTTGTTATGCTTGCGGACATGGATGCAAGCAGTACAATAGGTGCAGCTGAAACTGGGGCAATTTTCAAATATGGTCTGATATGGTTCATGCTTCTACTCATAATTCCCCTTTACCTCATTCAGGAGGTTTCCGGCAGGATAGGAGTAGCAACTGAGAAAGGGCTCGGAGAGGTAATTAGAGAGCATTATCCGAGAAGAACCGCCTTGTTTCTCACAGTTCCAATGGTGTTAACTGACGTGGTAACGTACACTGTGGAATATCTTGGAATAGCCATAGGAGTTGAGCTTTTGGGGTTGCCCATTTTAATATCCCTTCCAATTTTTTATATTTTTCACATACTGATTGTCACGCACAGGAAATATGGGACTACTGAAATGGTGCTTGTTGGAGTTTCCTCTGTGCTGATAATCAGTTTCATTGCAACTCTAATAGTGAGGGGGATCAAACCATATAATCCTGTTTTCATCTCAGCATCCCCAGACTTTCTGTTCATTTTGGCGGTTAATGTCGGCGCCGTCATAATGCCCTTCATGTTATTTTTCCAGACATCCGCTACGGCCGAGAAAATTATACATGTCAGATCGAAAAATGCAGAAACCCACGAAAATGAAATCAATAAATCGGAAAATGAATCTAGATTTAAGAAAACTGCGATGAAGTCGATGCGCTTCGAAACGCTGTTTGGTGCAATCGTAAGTGAGATGCTGATGATAATTGTTGAGATGACTATGAGCGGAGTAACTCCCACCACAGATTTTGCCTCTGTTTCAGAACTTTCCGGGGCGCTCTCGATAATAGCTGGAGCTTTCTCCCCATACCTCTTCGGTATAGGCCTTATAGGAGCAGCTTTTCTGGCACTGGTCGTGATTTCCCTGGGAAGCGCTTGGGGATTAGTGGAGGTCCTGGGACTTAAGAGAGATAGGGCTACATTTGTCTATATTGTTGAAAGTTTTCCTGCCTTGATAGTAGCACTTGTATTACCGATGACGATGCTGATCAATGCAGTTTTGACCCTACTCGTTCTATTCGTATTTGTGCTCATTGGGCCTGCAATTGTTATGGGCCTACTGGCCAGGAAAAAATCCCTAATGAAAAATTTTTACCTGTCCGGTAAAGGCGAATTAGCTTACTGGCTAAGCGTAATGTTTGTTGTGTCCTTTGGTATTCTTGCAATACTTTGAGGTCACTGGAAAAGATACAATTTAGCCGTTTCAACTCAGGGATTCCCGATTGGGGAGATGCGCCTTTGTGTAATCCATGGAATATGCCAGAATTATGATTACCAGTAAAACCATAATCGAAGTTATTGCAAAATACACTGTACTGTGAACAATATACGAGAAAATGGTCAGCGCGATGGCGGGCGGATGTTTATAGTCGGTGACAGATATGAAGGCTGATACTACTATAACATTGACGGTCATATAAAATGGTGAGATTCCCAGCGTCAAGTGTATGAATTCCGAAGAAAATATCACAAATAAGTAGGAGACGAGGACCGATTTCTTCTTTGAATACTTTCCCCCATGCTCGAAAATGATGAGATAAGCTGTCACGGCATATGGAGGTGCGATGAGGAAAAGTGAATTAATTGATGAGATCGAGATGATTATGATAACCGTGATGGTATAGAAAATGAAATCTATCGCTTTATGCAATTTCTCTGAATTGTTCAACTAATGAAGGTAAAGTATTCATCCTAGATAAGCGGTTTTGTACCTCTGATATCAGTGATGCAAAAACTTGTAATTACACAATTATGGAAAGAAATTATTCAGGTCTGAGATTTACTTCATCCAGGTTTATATTTGGATCTATTAACGAACATTAAAGAGAAGCCCACATTTAAGAGATGATCTTCAGTTTGAATGCCTGATGTATAATTAATGATAGATTCAATGGAGAAGATTATTCATAAGCATGTGTATTGGATGGTATTAGGAGGATATATAATGTCGTGGGATGCAATTGAGTACGTAATCCCTGAAAGACCTGACATTCTCTTCATTGGAATAAACCCTCATCCAGGGTCCTACAGGAGAGGCGTTCCATTCTCCAACAACAAGAATTTTTGGTACAATCTTTCAAGGGCAGGACTTATTGATGTCGGCATAGAAGAATTGAGAGATGATGAGAAGCTCAAGAATTTCTATCTCAAAGAATTCTCAAAAACATATGGCTTCATGAACCTCGTCAACAGACCCACAAAGGATACCACAAAACTAAGAAAGAATGAAGAAATGGACGGGATAATCAGGATCAAAAGTGTAGTTCAGCAGAAAAAACCCTTGATCGTGTGCTTCGTTGGAAAGATCACCTACTCTAAATTTTCAGGTCTGAAGAAGGTTGCGATAGGCCTTAGCAATGCAAAACTGTTTGATTCACCTGTGTACGTTTCAAGTTTTCCTATCAGAGGTGCTAACGATATACGTGTCAGGGAATTGCTGGAGATTAAGGATATCATTATGAGTCAGAAGGAAAAATAACTCGGTTTCCTTGTCAAAAACTTTTATCTAAACCTTGAAAATCTCTATAAATGAGAATAGGCGCATACTTCCAGGCTAATACTGATTTGATCAGAAAGTGCTCCAGAATCGCTCGTTTGCCAATTGAATTGTTTCCGGAAACTCCTCCTGAGATAGTTGTCACACAGGGCAAACCTGAAATAGGCAATGATACCAGAATTGTACAAACATTGAGCGCGGGTGTTGATCACATAAATTTCAAAGAGTTTCCAGAAAATGTGGTTTTGCTGAGCAATGCCGGGGCATTTTCCAAATCGGTTGCACAGCATGCTCTGGCACTACTTCTTTCTTCCAGCCGAAACATTGTCAGCTTTGATGCCGAGACCAAATCAGGGAAATTTGTTCGTGGATCTGTGGATTCCCTTGAAGGCCAGACTGCAGGAATCATCGGTTACGGCGGAATAGGCAAATCATTCGCAAGACTTGCTTCTGCAGTAGGAATGAAAGTTGGAATATACTCCAGAAGACCTGCTCCTGACAGTTACGTTAAATTTACATTTAGCAGTCTTGAGGATTTGATAGAAAATAGTTACGTCGTCCTGATTTCTGTTCCCTACACAAAAGTCACACATAACATGATCGACGAAAAATTACTCTCTATTTTCTCAGGAAAATATATAATAAATGTTGCGAGAGCCAACATTGTCAAGGAGAGAGATATGAGATCATTTCTTAAGAATAACCCGGATAAGTTCTATCTTTCTGATGTATGGTGGAACGAACCTGAGATAAACATGCCTGTTCCGCATAATGTTATACTTACCCCGCATATAGCAGGAATTAGAAGAGCATCCTATGATCCAACGTTTATGGAGCCTGAAATACTGATGGCATTCAGAAACCTGAGGAGATACCTGGACGGAAAACCGAGCAACATCGTGAATAAAGACGAATATATCTAACAAATAATCCTGAAAGAAAATATCTTCTGTTATCCAGATAAAGATATAATCAACAATGAAGATAATTTAAAAAAATTTTTATGTTAAACTCAAGGTTGTTTCGGTGTTAAACCTGCCTCCGAAAGAATCTGTCTAGTCCTGCTGACACCAAGTCGGAAATGTTTAGGATCCGGTGGCATACCGGAGGCTTTGAGAAGTGCCAGGGTCTCTGTATAACTTCTGATTCCCCCAGCCACTTTTATGCCAATTCTAGAGTTTGTCTTCTTTATGATTTCAGCCATCAATTCAACATTCTTCACGACTGCCCCAGTTTCATTGCCAAGAGTTTTGGCGAAATCCGTTTCGGCGAATCCCGTGCTTGTCTTTATGAAATCAGCCTTTGACCTGCATACGATCTCATAGAGTTTTTTCTTCTGTTCTGGAGTGGTATATGCGTCTTCGGTGATGATTTTTATTACCAGTCCGTTAGAATGTGAGGTATCCACAATCCTGTTGATATCCTGCTCCACGTCTTCAAAATATCCAGATCTCACTAACCCGATTTGCGTGACGAGATCAACCTCTTCACATATACCAGAGAATTGTGTTATGAGATTTTCTCTGGTCATTGTTGGGAGAACTCCGAGAGGAAAATCAAGAGTCAGGTCTATCACCACATCCAGTTTATTCTCGTCTATATACCGCCTCGCTCTTTCAGCGAAAAGCGGTTCTATACATACGGAATATGTGCCGAATTCGGATGCTTCATCTATAAGTGATCTGACGTTTTCCCACGTAGCATACCCTTTTAGGGAACTGTGATCAATGAGACCCGCAATCTTCTTGACATCGTATTCCATGATTTCTTTGTCCCCACTTACTGGTCCGCTTCCAGTGTAAGCTGATCTCTGAGTTTCATTGCCTTGTCCCAACTGTCCTTCCTGATTAGACCGACATATCCTCCAATGAATAGCGCCATGAATATGATCGAACTTGTAAACCCGACTACGGCCCCATATTTTATGAACAGTACACCCTCGATTATAGCGTTGAAAGCGCCCACCAGGTTGAGTGATCCGTTGTAAAATCCGTATACAGTTCCTGCAGTGCCGGTTGGTGCAAGATCAATTGCATTTACTGCCCATGATCCGACCGTCAGGTTCATTAGTCCGGCACCGGCTGCTAGCAGTATAGCAGTTGGAACAAGCTCTTTGGCTGTGCCGGTGAAATAAGAAAGTCCCACCATTACGATCATAAGGCTCATCGGAACCAGTGATCCTATTCTTCTCGCATTCACTTTGCTGAATTTCCTTAGCAGACCATCGTTAAGTGGCCCGGAACCCAAGAAACCCACTATAAGGGCAGAATCAACTGCAGCAGTGTAAAGTCCGCTTGTTGTTACTGAATGGGCAAATGTAGTGAACATAAGCCCCGGAAGCCAGTAGAGAAACGTGAACAGTATGTATCCAAATGAAAGGAAGACAAGCAACGTACCAATACCTGCCTGGGTTCCAAATATCATCTTGAGCGTACTTTTCCATACAAGCTTAGCAGGAAGTTTTTTTGTTGATTTCTCGCTCTCGTTTTTCCCTTCATTAATATACGCAAGTTCTGCCGCATTTACTCCCTTATGAACATCCGGAGTGTCTCTCACATAGTAGTACCAAATTGCTGCGAACAGCAGACCCAAGAGACCGAAAAATATGAAGGGTCCGGGCCATCCATAGAAATGGTATATCAATACTCCAAACGTCGCGGCAACTACCGGTCCCACCGCCTGACCTGCACCAGCCCAGGTGTAAGCCTTGGATTCATCGTATCTGTTTGTCCAGTTTTTGGCCGATTTTGCATTTACGGGCCAGACCGGACCTTCGCCGGCACCCATAAATACCCGCACAATCAGCATTGACAGAAAACTGAATGTAGCTGCTGTGAGAGCAGTGAACACAGACCATACTGCGTAGAATGTCGCCATGGATTTCCTGAGGCCCAATTTGTCAACGATTGTCCCTCCTGGATAATTGAAAAGAGCATAAGCAAGAGACCATGCAAACAAGATGAGAGTGTAATTTGCCAGTCCCGTTCCACCAGCTGCTCCCTTTGCGCCATAGTTAGCTATCGAGGATACCCATCCAAACGAATATGCGAACGCGGGTGCCGTAATGACCCAAATCACCCTGTCTGCGTAATTGAATGTAATGGCAATAAATAGCATTACAGGTATAACCCATCGCACATTGGTCTTCTTTCCTGCTGTTTTTGTGGTTGTTGCTGTTTCGGTTACCATCCAGAAATAAACCGCATTCTATATATAAATATATTGTTATATGTATAACATAACCTGTTTATTTTCACCTGTTAGAATGAGTAGTAGATTAATGCGCCCTCTATGGGAAACAAATTTTATAAAATTTGAGAAAACTAAAACTACAATGAAGGCATTCTTCATAATATGAATGTCTTGAAAACAAAGAGAATTTACGACCCAGTTGAAAGCGATGATGGATTCAGAATCCTTGTTGATAGGTTATGGCCGAGAGGGGTAAGCGTGAGTAACGCCAAGATAGACCTTTGGATGAAGGATATTGCACCGTCCACCCCCCTGAGGGTTTTTTTCAACCATGATGTAAGCAAGTGGGATCAGTTCAAGGAAATGTACATAAAGGAACTGGATCAGAACCCAGAGGTTGCGAACCTTATCAGAAAATTAAGGGATGGCCATGTTACGATCTTATACAGTGCAGCAGACACGGAGCATAATAACGCTGTTGTGATAAAAAAATACGTTGAAGATGCTTTAAGCTCGGGCAGGGTTGCAGACCAACTATAAGTTTTATTTTTGATGCGAAGTTTATATCTATTCCTTTACGGTGAATTACCTCCTGACAAGAACCGAGTAGAACCTTGTTAATGATTTATGCTGCCTCACCGGAATTATTTTGACGGGTGAGAATAAGCCCTGAGCCGAATCAAGACTTTTCAAGTCTGAGACAACTACACTGCATCTTTTGCCTTCCTTCAAGAACTCATGAAATTTTATAAACGCATTTCTATAAAGATCTATGCCATCTGCGGTAAATACAGCAGAATTTCTTCCGTATGGGAAATCGGTGGCAATTCCATCCACATTCTCCTCAAGAAACAGATCTGAGACATCAAGATTTGTTATTTTCACGTTGCTCAAACCATAAAATTTGCAGTTGAGCCTTGCCCCCATAACCATGCTAAGAGAGACGTCATTGCCTATTGCCCTCAAACCCATCAAACCTGCCTCTATGAGAATTCCTCCTGTGCCGCAGAATGGGTCCAGAATAGTATCGCCTGGAATGCACATTGTGGAATTTACAAGGAATTTTGCGTATCTGGGATGCATTGAAACCGGTGAGAAAAATGGTCTGAGAGGGGATCTGCGTTTTTCCATCTCTTTAATATCCTGTGAATATACCAGTTTAGCAAGGTACCAAATATCAACTTTTATGGCCCTGAGAATAAAGTCCGGATTGTGAAAATTCACCCTTCCCTTTGCTCCAATAATATCCCCAATCTGGGCCTCAGTTATCTTATCCTGCTCAGTACCTCCTATAATCCGGACATAGAACATTCCATCAGGTGTTTCGCAGGATGAAAACTCCCAAGGACTGTCAGCCTCACAGATGACAGTAGATACGAATCTTAGAAACGCAGACCTTTTTGCGCTTTCTTCATTTCCCATGATAATTGCAATGTTCCCCTTTATGGTTAGAACCCTGAAATCTTTAAAACTGGCCTGAATTGAGTTCAACTCAAAAAATGCAGCATCCAGATTTTCTTTACTGAACTCAAGGATAAATTTCCGGCCTTCAGTTTCCATCGGCACCTAATTATTTTCCGCTTTTTTAACGGCCTTTGAAAGTTCTTCCGACAATGACTCGTATCTTTTTGATAATTTCCTTATTGCTCTCTTAACGGCAGCCTGCGGTTTCCCAGTTTTGACTCTAACAAATATTTGCGGATTGTCAATGACGGGATGCTTTATGTAGTATCTTGATTCCTCGACTTGTTCATCTTTCAGAAGTTCCTCAATCAATGGTCTCAAGAGAGTGTTGTCGTAATTGAGCATTTCAAGTGTTATGGAGTTTTTATCCTTGGATACTACCCTAAGCTTGCAGTCCATCTTACCCTCATACCTTTTCTATATAAATTACTATCCAAGGTTGTTCAACGATCCCCTGACTTAATTCCCTTCGGACCGGGTTTAAGGTCTCCACAGAAAAATTATTTTTTCAGAAGTCTCAATGATGATTCCTTGTTAAAAAATGTGCGCTCAAACAGAACCAATTTCGGATCAAACCCATCAGCTATATCCATTATCTCCTTAGTCAGGTCAAGGTTATCGTAATAATCGTTTGTCCAGCACATGTATTCAAGTCTGTCTTTCAGATGAGTTCTCTTCGTTATGTAACGCTTACCCAGCATTGATTTTGTGAGAAGATCTGATTCAACTCTTTCTTTCTCATTGTCGGGTACTTTAAGTATTACAATAGTTACAGTATCGTCTCCTATTCGTTCCCCGTTCATAACGGGCTCGAACCTTATTGCGCCGCTGGATAAAAGTTCACCATACAGTTTCTTTGCACTGGATCTGGTCATACCAGTATTTGTAGATATTTCGCTGAATCTGATCATGGGATCATTAATTAGCTGTTCCATTATCGCTCTTATCCCCTTCCTGAGTCCACCTGCATATGACCTCAGTTTCCTTAGATTACTTTCTGTGTTCACTCCAAACAGATCATCATGGGGTAACAAATCGTTGAGACTTGCGTTAGGAACATATTCCAGGAGTGATTTTATTTTGTTATCGAGATCTGACTCGTTCTCATAGAATACATCGCATCCGAATCCCGGAACCATTGAACCATCTCTTAAGAGAACCATCCCCTGATGCAGGGCGTCGACACAATCCAGATTTGTCTGAATCTTTTGTATATCTGAATTCCCCACGACATCCGAATTGAAGCTGAGTGACATTCTGTGCATTCCTACCAGCAATGGATTTATCACCGCCCTCACATCGATTGCTCTTCGGATTCTGCTCAATCGATCACTAACATTGCTCTTGGAGATGCGGTCTTGTATTGCCACTGATCCCCTGTTGATTTTATCAACTAGAGTGTTATATATGTAAAAGGCTGACGCACGTTTGAATCTTAATGATGACGGATCGCCTGAGAGGATATCTTCACTTGGCCATCCCATGCTCCGAATGATTTCGATGTCTAGAAATTCCAATAACTAAAATATACTTCATCCTATTAAGTTTTTTTCATTTTGCGATCAACATTTTTTCACCAATTTGAATTTGAACCTTCTTATATGCATTATTACGTTAGCGGTGACTTGGCTAGCCTTACAGTTAATAAAAAAAGTTATAATATGTCTGGATGATTGCAGTATGATGACCATACGTCATATTACTCAATATTCATCGGTTTCATTTTTAATTAGTGTCATTCCAGTTGCAGGGAGAATGTGAGTCGAATGGCTGAGAAAAATAAGATTCTGGTGCTGGGTGACGGGATGTCAGGTCTTACAGTTGCTAACAAACTTAGTTTGTTGATCTCCCATAAAATTGCGGAAATAAAGGTTATAGGACTTTCACCCAGGCATTTTTTCAGACCGGACGGGCTCCTGATACCCTTTAACATGAAGGGATACCATAAGAGCCTCAAGAGCACTGCATTTCTTCTGCACAATTCAGTTACTTATATGCGCGATGAGGTCGTCGGTATCGATCTAGAACAGAGGATTGTATCGCTAAAATCGGGTACGTTCGAATCGTTTGATAACCTTGTGATTTCCACGGGGACAACTTATAGTCCTGAAACTTTGCCCGGATATGAGGGCGAGGGGAAACATTTCGATGATTTACAGCATGCATTGGAACTGAAAAATATTCTTGAGAAATTTAACGGCGGAAATATTGTGGTCGCTTCTCCTGATTCTGGAAACCAATGCCCACCAAATGCTTTTCAGTTTTCCGTTCTTTTGGATGAATACCTGAAAAGAAAGGGGGTAAGAGAGAAATCAAAAATAAGCCTCTTAACTCCTTTCGATTCCATCCTTCCGTCTACCGGTGGAAGTAAAATATCTGAAGAAATTCTAAATGACCATAACGTGGAACTTCTAAGCAACTTTCGAGTGAATTCCATCAGTGAAAAGAATCACGAGGTGGTTTCTAAAAATGGAGAACACGCCAACTACGGCC
Organism: Thermoplasmata archaeon; assembly: GCA_021785735.1. Taxonomy (GTDB): domain Archaea; phylum Thermoplasmatota; class Thermoplasmata; order Thermoplasmatales; family Thermoplasmataceae; genus JAKAFX01. The sequence goes on from JAJYEP010000022.1 coordinate 10,787, forward strand.
TGCTGGTAATGATCCCGCCGCACAGGGGTCAACGGTTCCTTCTGGATTCAGGAATTTCCAATGAGTCTGGATATGTGAACGTGGACAAATATTATCTAAACTATAAGGATAGAAAGGATGTATTCGCCATAGGGGATGCCACGGCTCTAAACACCCCTAAAACAGGTTATTCTTGTATCAAACAGGCAGAAGCAGTTTCCTCACAAATATCGAGAGATCTGGGAAGCGATTATCCCTTATCACGTTACAATGGAGAAGCAAACTGCCTTTCGTTTGCCGGAAATAAAATGGCATTTCCGATATACGAAGATTATGAAAGCACCCCAAAAATAGGGAACCCCAACAAATTTGATTTTCTTGTTAAATTGATGGAAGCTGATACCTACTTTTCCTACTTGGTAAGAGGTATGTAATAAGGTGTTGAAAATGGAAGAAAAAAAGATGGATGACCAGAAAGAAGATAAAATGGAGACAGCTCTTAAGATACTCCTGGAAAATCAGGACGATCTCCTGTCGTTGGCGACTATTCTGGATACGATGGGAAAATCCGGGATGTTCAAACTTATTGGTGACATAGTGAAGGATTATTTCCCCTCTGATCCCACGTATCTGGTAAGGATAATAGGTTCTGAAAGTACAATGAGATCAGTCGGAAAATTGTTTAACATACTGCCGGCTCTTTTGAACCTGATGCAGGATGAAAGGACCAACGATATTGTAAAGGAAGTTGCCTTTAATGTGGATGGACTGTCTGAAACTCTGCTGGATGGGGCAAAAAATCCGGAAAGATTTGGGGTTATGAAGTTGATGTCAATATTAAAGGATCCAGAGGTGGCCTCTGGCATGACAGCCCTGATCAATGTCTTGAAATTCTTGGGAAAAATTCTAAGGAATGTAGAGGAAAAATAATTTCTGCACTGAATGATTTTTCATACTTTTCTCAATCAAAATATCATTCATCTTTGTAATGTAAAGAAGCATTCTGCCAAAATGTTTTAAACTTAATTATATCAAGTTTGTGTGAAAGTCGAATTTAAACTTATGGAAGGGATTGGATTTCAGACAACAGTCCAGGGTAAGGCAAATGTGAACATAAAGGAGGAATTATTTAACAGGGAGGATTTTTTTGCGCCAACAGAATACCTCTTACTCGCAATAGGCAGTTGTACGGGGTCGGACGTAGCACTGATTCTATCAAAAATGAAGGTTAAACCTCCTGAATTCTCTGTCACAGTAGAGGCAGAGCGGGAGACCGAGATACCGAAGACCCTGAAATCTGTCAATATACATTATAAAATGGGAGACTCGACTGAGCCCTCACATGCGCTGAAGGCTATACTCTTGTCACTTACAAAGTACTGCAGTGTTTCCATACTTGCCGAACGGGGCGGTGCTCATGTCACGTTCAGCCTGAGCGTGAACAATAAACTGGTCTATGATCACCAGGATCCGAAAAATTTCAGCAACTCATGAAAAATTTTTCAGGCCATTGCCAGTAAGCACCACCATTGATCTGGCTTTTGGCCTGTATTTCAGCATTCCTGCATAGGCAACCGCAGAGCTGAATTCCACTATCATCCCTGCTTCAGCCAGTGCATCCCTCGATCTCACAATTTCATCTTCCGTAACCGTGATGCATCCAACATGATTGGCCATTCTTGACTGGATTATTTCCATAAGGGGAGAACTGAGTGTGATTAAGGCGTCTGCTATTGATCTTCCGTAAGCTGTTGATCGTTTTTTGTTGTTTAACACGTCGCAAATAGGGGATATCACATCCGGCTGAACCATTATTATTCTGGGCATAGATTCAATTTCGCCTGAATCAAGCAGATGCCTGAATCCTTCGAAGACTCCTATCGAGAGGGTCCCTGCAGAGGTCGGCAAGAAAATATTCTCTGGAATATTACCAGCCGTCTGTTCAAAAATCTCATATGAAAGAGATCTGATGCCGTCTCTAAATTCCGGAGTATATACGTGGCTTGCATAAATACCCTGATTTTTTCTCGCTGCTATTGATACATCTTCTCTGCTTCCGCTTATTTCATGTATTTTCGCGCCGTAGAGCCTAATCTGCTCAACTTTGTTCTTGACAGTCTGTGTGGGAACGAAGATATTTACTGTAAAACCAGCAGCATTCCCATACGCAGCTATAGAAGATCCTGCATTTCCTGAAGAATCTTCATTTATCTCTTTGATACCATACTTCCTGCTTACGCCCTTCAGGTAGGATATCATCACCCTGGATCCGCGATCCTTGTATGAAAATGTGGGCTGGAAATAATCAAGTTTGAAAGCAGTATTTTCCTTTTCCAGTATCGGAGATATCACTTCTCCCAGAGAAATCCATTTATTTATATACGGGAAATTGTCAGAAAAGTTGGATGAATACTTGAAATCCGGCGTCATGTGAAAAACACCTCCACAGTCCAAACATACGTGTTCTGTACCAATGCGTTTCGAACCACATCTTACACATTTCGGTTCCATACCCAATGGAAAAGCATGGGATCATATAACATTTCATTCCGTGCCTTTTTTGAACAATTACTATTCAATTTCGACAAAAAAATATTTATATTAATACATGGTTACTCATATAATATCCGACAACTGTCTGACAGGAGTTAAAATGTTTATTAAATCTCTGGAATTGGATAACTTTAAATCTTTCGGAAACAAGAAAACTATACATTTCGAGAAGGGCTTTTCGATTATCAGTGGTCCCAATGGGAGTGGAAAGAGCAACATAGGAGACTCACTTTTATTTGTTCTTGGAACGAGGTCTTCCAAGACCATAAGGGCAGACAGACTTTCTGATCTAATTCACAAAGCATCTTCCAGCCAGAGACAGAAGAATTACTGCAAGGTTACAATTACCGTTGATTCAGAGAGAGAAGGTCTCCCCGATGAGCTGAGGCTCACAAGAATTTCCAGGGAACTTGTCAAGGAAGGGGAGGAGTACAAGAGCAACTATTACATCAACGACAACAGGGCAAAGAGATACGAAGTGGAGGAATATCTTCAACGAATGCAGTTATTTCTTGATTCCTACAGCTTTGTGCTCCAGGGAGATATCAACAATCTTGTCAAGATGACAGGATTTGAAAGAAGAAAATTACTCGAGTCAATCGCAGGAATTGAGAGCTATAACAACCAGATAGACAAAGCCAAGAGCGATATTGACGGAATCCTTTCTAACCTCAAGACCCTCGAAGCATTGAAAACTGAACTTTCTGCCAGAGTTGAAATGCTCAGGTCTCAGAAAGAGGATGCTGTCCACTTCACAACAGTTCAGGCTGAAATACAGAATCTTCGTTCCACCATACTCCAAAGGGAAGTCGGAGGACTTGAAAACCAGATTGAGGTGTATTCCAGAAAGATAGAAGAGTTAAAAGCAGAAGAGAAGAAACTAAACGAGCGGAAAGAGCAGATAGGCCAGACAATAACAAGTAAGACCATTGAGATCAGGGCAATTGAAAAGGAAAAGGAAGAAATCTCAGGTGATGCGTTAAAAGAGGTCCAGGTCAAGATAAACCAATGCCGGATTGACATCGCAGAGAAAAAAATGAAGATCTCAGACCTCGGAGAGGAAAAGGAAAAATTGATTTCAGAAAGAAAGTCCCTCGAAGAAGATACAGAAACAAAGAAACCTGAGATCTCCCAGTTTAATTCATCGCTTGTTTCATTAAGATCCGATCTAAATAAGATAAGAGAAGAGATATCTGCAAAAAAGAATGAACTTTCATTATTGACAAGGCAGGACGAGGATCTTGCAGGTGACTTTTACAAGATAAAACTGGAACTGGAGAAGTCCGATCAAATTATTGCCTCTCTTAACCTTGAGATAGAGGGGCTGAAAGTTTCTTCTGATGACCTGAACGCCAAAAAGAGTTCAAAAACGAACGACCTGATAAATCTGGAAAACAGAAAGGCTGACCTAGAATTTGAGATTCGGGACGCAAAATGGAGAATCAGAAACAACTCCGATACCGTGAGCGATAAGAGAAAACAGCTTGAATCCCTAAATAAAAGATTTTATGATCTCAGGAAAGTTATTTCAGAGAAAAGCCGGGAGAAGGATGAACTGTCCAGACAGATCAATGAAAATGGCAGAGAGTACGAGAAACTTCTCTCGATTTCTTCCAGATCCCATTCCGGCACTTCCAAAGCTTCACAGGTTATAAACAGCGCCAGGTCGTCCGGCGAAATCGGCGGAATAATTGGTACGGTCAGGGATCTCATCACGTTTGATGATAATGTCCGAAGCGCTGTTGAGGCTTCTGCCGGCGCAAGATTAAATTCGTTTGTGGTAACTGACGACGGAGTGGCAGAACAGTGCCTGAATCTCCTTAAAAGGGAACGTGCGGGGAAGCTTACGTTCCTGCCATTGAATAAAATGGCGTCGGGACGCCCAAGGGGGAAAGCTATTCTTGTTCGAAATTCCGGAGACAGTCTGGGTTACCTTTCAGAGAGCCTTCGTTATGACAGCGTATACGAGAACGTCATATGGTATTGCTTTCAGGACACTCTCCTCATGAAAGATATCGCGATCTCAAGAAAAAATATGGGCGGAGTCAGAATGGTTACCCTGGACGGTGATATCTTCGAGGCAAGCGGAGCAATCACTGGCGGGTTCACGGAAAAGAAGAATGATGCGGCAAACGTAGAAGAAAAATTATCAAGACTCAACAGCACTATAAATGAACAAAATTCCAGACTTGCTCAGCTCACCGCTGAGCTGAATCAACTGCAGGATGAGATGCATGAAGTCGGAATAAAGGTTGCAGAGCTTTCAAAAACGGAGGGATCCAATTCAAAAGAATTTGAAGATCTTAACAAGGCTATACAGGTGAACGAACCAAAGTTGATCGAGGTAAGCAACGCAATCAAGCATATGCAGGATGAAATTGGCGGTTTGGAATCGTCTCTTTCCGAGAAAAGTTCCAGGATTTCTGCCCTAAGGGAGGATCTTTCGAAGGAGACAGAAAAAAGGGAAAAAATATACAAGAAAATTGAAAAAGTTTCACCAGAAACCATTGCAAGAAAAAGAGAACTTGAAACCGTTATTGAGGACCTTTTGTCAAAGGAAACTGGTCTGAATCAACAGATTTCAAACCTCGTTTCTGAAACAAGGCTTTACGAGGCTACTCTGAAGGAAAACGGTAAAAATATATCCAAAATGAATGAAAGGCTCAAGGCTATTGACAAACTTGTTTCTGCCCTGGAAACCGATGTGACGAATCTTGGTTACGATATGAGCAAGTTCAGAGCAATGGAGGAACAACTGGATGCCAGAAATAAAGAGTTCAACAGCAGAATTTCCGCCCTCAATTCAGAAATTGATACAATGAGATCCAGTTCTGAATCAATCATGGGAGATATCGGCAGTAATCATGATAATCTCATCACTCTCGGCACCAAACTTGACAATATGATCGTAAAATTGAATGACGCAAAGGAGGAACTTGAGAAGGCGCAGGGAACACCTATACAGACAGAAATGAGTTCAACTGAGATGAAAAACCAAATCACTTTGCTTGAAAAGGAAATTGAAGCATTGGGACCAATCAACCTCAGGGCAATTGATGAATTTGATCAGGAGAACAGCAACCTCGAGAAAATGGGAACAGAGATAGGGAGACTGAACGATGAAAGGAAGGATCTTGAAAATCTCATGCAGAAACTGAATGAACAGAAAAAGATAGTTTTCAATAGACTTTTCAAGGACATAAACCAGAAGATGAATTCAATTTATTACATCCTTTCTGACGGCGGTGAGGCAGGTCTCGAGATTTCTGATATAAGCGATCCACTGAATTCTGAAATATACATTAAGGCACGACCCAAGGGAACCAATTTCAGCAAAATCGAAGCTTTAAGCGGGGGCGAAAAGAGCCTGACTGCACTCGCATTTATAATGGCAGTCCAGCGTATAAATCCATCTCCAATATATTACCTGGACGAGGTTGATATGTTCCTGGATGGGTCAAACGCAGAAAGAATTGGGAGGATGTTCAGGGAAAACTCCTACACATCCCAGATACTTGTGGTTACGCTTAAGAATTCTGTCCTTAAATATGCCGATTCCATAATAGGCGTAACAAGCTTTGATGATGAAAACAGCGAGGTGTTTGAGAAAGGGTTGCGGTCGGATAAGGATCAGGACGAGTTGAAAAAGAATTCTGGGTCGTCGGAAAACGGAGATGGAAAGTTGGACAAAGGGGACGGGGGTGATGAAAATAAAGACTGAAGAGATACTAAAAAGCATAGCTGTTCAGGGAACTTTGCTTGACATGGATACGGAGATATTTAGAAGAATTGTCACCGACAGAGAAGTTGACATGATCCCCGAAGGAGATGTATTTTCCAAGATAGTCGGCAACATAGTGAGGCTATGCGAGGATGGCGTAATAGACCCTTGGTACGTTGACATAAATGGAATATCAAGAATTCTTTCCTCGATGATAGACGATAATTTTAAAGATTTCAGCCAGGCTGGGTATTTAATGTGGCAGGCGTGGCACCTTCTTTTCCAGAAATCACAGAAAGTCATAGATCAGATCTCTTTACAGTCGCCC
>JAJYEP010000023.1 GCA_021785735.1 Thermoplasmata archaeon
AGAAAACAGCAGATTCTTAGATTTCCTGGGGGTTTCCAGATTCTTCCATAGCGTGCATTCTTTCATGCTCAAGGATCTCATTTGCATTCGAAGTCCTAAAATTATGCTTATCGCAGCAGTGTATAGGGATTCCGTTTTCACTGATTTTTTCCTTTCTCCAAAATGTCATTCAAATTATAATAAGCTTTAACTAATAAATATTTCGACTTGAACGACAGAGTACAAGTATTCTAGATCTACTATTACAATATATGTGGGCTCATTAAAAAGGTCGTTTTATGGGCACCTTTCTTATTCTCACAAAGTTGACTGAAAATAAAGACGATCACAAAATTCTGCCTTTTGATTCCAGCGATGGGATACTGCAGTGCATTCTCATGGGACCCAGTCTTGATAATCTACCCACGGCCCCCAAAGATAAGCAGTTTATGACTATTATTTCAATGAGGTAATTGATCCGAAGATTAATTGGCATCGCGAATTCAGACATGAAAATTTTTTGCATAAATCAAAGAATCTTGAATAACAGTCTGCAATTGGGAGCGGGCCCGCCGGGATTCGAACCCGGATTATAGGCTCCGGAGGCCTATGTGATGGTCCATTACACTACGGGCCCCTCTTGTAGCCTATATCACGAAGGAAATTAATTCTCTCTGCTCTAGCATTCCGGTCTTCCACACCAAGCGGGGAGTATCCGTCTATCACACCGATTATGCCACCTCCCCTCTTGTTTCTGGCAACTATTACGGTGAGCGGGTTGGAAGTTGCCGCCATTACATAACCCACCTCCTGGCAGGACTTCACAGCATTAAGTATGTTTATGGGATATGCCTTTCTTAAAACGATGAGAAATGTATGCCCCGATCCAATCATCTTAAGGTTTTCGGAAGCAACCTTGATCAGTTGATCAGAATTACCATCCGTCCGGATAAGCCTTTTTCCAGAGGCTTCTGAAAATCCTATACCGAATTCACACAGAGGTACGGTGGTGGTCACAATCTCAGTTAAATCCTCAATGGTCTTAATGAAATGGGAATAACCAAGCACAATGTTGCAATCCTCAGGATATACAAGATCCACTTCCTCAATTTCCATGGCTTTCTTATATGGTGAAATGGAATAAAAATTTCGTTAATACAGTGCAGTTTAATTAATCGTTATTATTCTACCATGAAAAATGATTGAGAGCAACTCCGACGATTTCTTCTCCGAAATCATCCGGGAGATAAAAACTGGAAAAATACATTCAAAGGAAGAATTGCAGAGCGAAAAGATGAAACTTTCGAAAAAATATTCTCTGACCTCAATTCCAGGTGATTCTGAAATCCTGAATCTTGGGTATTTCGATCCAGAGGAGAAGAAAATATTGAGAATAAAGAGAACAAGAACAATTTCTGGGGTTGCAGTGGTAGCTGCAATGACGTCGCCTGATTCATGTCCTCATGGGAAATGCATATATTGCCCGGGAGGGGTTGACAATAACTCCCCGCAGGCCTACACTGGCTATGAACCGGCAGCGCTCAGGGGCAGGAATAACAATTATGTTCCATATGACGAAGTGTTCAACAGGTTGAAACAACTTGAAACCATAGGGCACGATACTTCAAAGGTCGATCTTATCATCATGGGAGGCACGTTTACCGCAAGACCAGATTCTTACCAGAAATACTTCATAAAGGGCTGTATGGATGCAATGAATGGTTTTGAATCAAGGAATATTGAGGAATCGATACTTTACAACGAGACCTCCAGGAGAAGATGTGTAGGTCTGACAGTGGAGACCAAGCCTGATTGGTATATGGAAAGGGAGATAGATGCCTCACTTGATTATGGAACAACCAAGGTGGAACTTGGAGTTCAGGTACTGTCTGAGAACATCTTGAAGATCAATAATCGTGGTCATGGCTTAGATGAGATAGTAAAATCAACCAGGCTGTCCAGAGATGCAGGAATAAAAATTGTCTATCATCTCATGCCGGGCATGTACGGGTCTTCTTTAGAGGAGGACAGGAAAAGTTTTGATATGATGATAGGTGACCAGAATTTTAAACCTGATATGCTCAAGATTTACCCAACCCTTGTTGTTAAGGGGACCTCATTGTACAAACTGTGGAAAGCGGGAAAATACGTTCCACCAGACACGGAATCCATAATAGATCTCCTCACTTATTACATGGAGAAGATGCCACCGTGGATCAGGATACAGAGAATCCAGAGAGATATCCCTGTAAAATTCATAGAGGCCGGTGTCAAGAGGAGCGACATAAGAAATCTTGTGGAAGAAAATGTTCGAAATCACAACATACATAGCAGAGAGATAAGGTCCAGGGAAATTGCCAGAATAAAAAAAGGTCAGCCAATTTTCCTGAAGCGTCAGGAGTACGATGCAGGGTACGGAAAGGAGATATTTCTCTCCTACGAGACCGAGGACGAGTACATTGCAGGATTCCTGAGGTTGAGGATCCCTTCTGAATACGCACACAGGCAGGAAATACTGGGAAATTCAATAATACGAGAAGTAAAGGTATTCGGAGAAGTCGTTCCGATAGGGGAGGAAAGTCTGGAGTGGCAGCATAAAGGTATAGGCAGGGAACTCATAAGATCTGCGGAATCCATATCCAGGGAAGAATATGACAGAAGCGGCATTCTCGTGATCAGTGGCATAGGTGTCAGGGAATATTTCAGGAAACTCGGTTATGAGAGAAAAGGTCCTTATATGTTTAAAGCCTTAAACTCCGATTGATACGGTGGGACTATTTAAATTTGTCAAATATTATTAAATAATTGCATGAGATTGAAAGGTGAAACATGAGCGCGGGTGTTATAGCAGTAGGGGTTGTTACTTTTCTCATTGCGTTATACCTCTTTTACTCAATATTGGAGGCTGAGAAGCTTTGAGTTACGTGGTCCCGAATATCAATCACAGTTCCTCGTTCTGGATTAATCTCTTCCTTAGCAACAGGGCGCTATCCGGCTTTATTATAATTCTTATATATCTGGCTGTTGCGAGTCTCTTCGCATATCTCATATCTGATCATATCGCAAAGATATACAGGGGAGAAAAGACATCTATATCCCGTTATACGGATAAATTTGTGAATTTTTTTGAGAAGATTATAGGCGAGGAATCAAAAAAGGAGATGAAATTCAGGGAATATTTCAAGAGCCTCATAATTTTCAACGCTATAGCTGGAATTATTGCATTTATTTTCCTCTATTTCGAGAATATGATCCCATTCAACCATTCTTCTTTTGGAATGAATCTTTCTCTGACTGTGAACACTGTTGTAAGCTTTCTCACCAATACCAACCTTCAGCATTATTCCAATCCACTGAGGCTTACCTATTTCAGTCAGACCTTTGTGCTGATCGGGCTCATGTATCTTGCGCCTGCAACAGCTTTTGCAGCCTCCATGGCCTTTGTCCGAGGGATACTCACAGAGAAAGGGAACCTGGGAAATTTCTATCACGATTTTCTAATTTCCATATTTGAGCTATTTCTTCCACTTTCGTTACTAATAACCATTTTTCTGATACTCCTCGGAATTCCTGAAACCACATTATCCGTATTGAATGTACACCCTTTCTTTTCCGGGTCCACAGTACCAATTCCTCTGGGTTCTGTAGCCTCCTGGGAATCAATCAAGAATCTCGGGACAAACGGGGGCGGGTTTTACGGCGCAAACGCCGCATTCCCATTCGAGAATCCAAACTGGATTACAAATATGATTGAATTTACCTCTTTCATACTGATACCTCTTGGCTCCATAATATCACTTGGCAAGGTTTTTGAGAAGAGGCAGTTCGGGCAGATGCTCTTCGGTGTCATTATGGCATTCTTCATTCTTGGGGCTGCCATAACATTCATAGGCGAATATGTTGGCATTCCTGCACTGAGCAGTCTCGGAATAACATACACAGGAAACCTGGTTGGAAAGGAAACATCTCTGGGCATAGCACAGTCATCAATCTTTGCCGTGGGTGCAACCATGACTTCAACGGGCGCATCAAATGGGGCACTTATTTCATATACCCCCCTTGGCATTCTGGGAGTGCTGGTACCATTGCTTATGAACGATCCTCTTGGAGGGGCGGGGACTTCAGTTCTGAATATTTTTACCTTCGTGATCTTCACAGCCTTTATTGCATCTCTCATGGTGGGAAGATTACCTGAAATTATGAGGATAAAACTTGGATCTAGGGAGATCAAATATTCAACACTATCTCTTATCACGCATCCACTCATCGTGATGATTCCTCTCGGGTTTACTCTGGCATATTCCTTTGCAATGGGGACCTTCGTAAATTCACAACCGGACAGGATAACTTCTCTGCTGTACGAATACACGAGTTCAGCATCAAACAATGGATCCGAGATAGGAGGATTCCTGACAAATCAGGCCTTCTTTAACTACATGGATTCTTTAGTCATGCTCCTGGGCAGGTACCTGATCATAGGCTTCCAACTTGTTATAGCCCAGTCTCTCTCTGCTAAAGCCCCCAAGGCAGAAGGGGAAAATGCGGTGAGATTAGGATCATTTCCATTCGCAGTGACTCTTTTTTCTGTGATGATAATAGTGGGACTCTTATCGTTCTTCCCGGTACTTGTACTCGGGCCACTCCTGTCTCTTGCTAGGGACTTCGGGCTTGTGGTAGGTGAGATTCTTTGAAATTCAAGTTAAATTCTGAAAAAATCAAGTCTACGGTCATTGCAACCTTCAAACAGTTCAACCCGGTATTTGAATTGAGGAATCCTGTAATGTTTGTCACTGAAGTCGCGTTTCTGTTCTCGGTGGTTATGGCGATTTTACCTTCTTATTTCGGTCTCCCTGTAACAGGAAACTATCCAGAATTTTATTTCTCTGTAATTATCCTCCTATTCCTCACATTATTGTTCGCAAACTTCAGTTACGCTATCTCCGAGGGAAAGAGTAAGGCAATTGTGGCATCACTCAGGAAGCTCAGGAAAGAAACACTGGCTCACAGGTTGAAGAGTGATGGGACAATAGAGGAGGTAAAATCTTCTGACCTCAGGAAGGGTGATATGTTCGTAGTCGAGAAAAACGAAGAGATTCCAACCGATGGTGAGGTTATAGATGGGTCCGGATACGTAAGTGAATCAAGCATAACCGGGGAATCTAGGCCGGTACTGAGGATAGTCGGGGACAGCGTTACGGGTTCCACTACCCTAACTACTGATCGGATTAAAGTCCGGGCTTCTAGCGATCCAGGCGAGACTTTCATTGACAAAATGATAGACCTGGTAAACAAATCCACCAGGGAGAAGACTCCAAACGAGACGGCGCTGACTGCTTTTCTCGCAGGCCTGACTCTCATTTTCCTCATTGTCACTGCATCTCTCTATCCTCTTTCCGATTATATGGGAATCAGTCCAAATCTCATGATCCTAATTGTCCTATTGATATGTCTTATTCCCACCACAATAGGAGCACTGCTTTCTGCCATTGGTATTGCTTCCATTAACAGGATATCAAAATACAATATTATGGCAAAAAGCGGAAAGGCCGTTGAAAATGCAGGTGATATCGATACCATAATTGTGGACAAAACAGGTACCATAACCATTGGAGATAGGGACGCAAAGAAATTTTATCCTGCTCCCGGAGTTGATTACAGTGATTTTGTAAAATACTGTCTTATGGCTTCCATTCCAGACAAAACCAGGGAGGGGATATCAATTGCGAAATTGGCAAGGATTGAAGGTGCAAAGATCAGCGAAGACGATGTGAAAGAATATACTTTTTTGCCATTCTCTGCTGAGACGAAGTTCAGCGGAATTGAAAAGGCTGATGAAAGTATAATAAAAGGTGCACTTTCCGCAATTGAGAGAAAATATGGAATCAAGGATCAGTACATAGAGGGAATTTCAAAGGAAATATCATCACGTGGGGGCACTGCACTTCCTGTTGTACGAAACGGGAAATTTGTTGGTGTCATAGAGCTTGCGGATATGTTGAAGCCCGGTATCCGCGAAAGAATTGAAAGTATTAAGAAAATGGATATAAAAACCATAATGTGCACAGGAGACGACGAGATAACAGCTCAGCAGATATCATTGGAAAGCGGGATTGATGAGTACGTTGCAAACAGCACTCCCATGGACAAATATCAGGTAGTCTTGCTGGAGAAGGAAAAGAGCAGGATGGTAGCAATGGTCGGAGACGGAACCAATGATGCACCAGCGCTTGCAAAAGCCGACGTTGGTCTTGCAATGAATTCCGGAACCCAGGCAGCCAAAGAAGCTGCCAATATGGTTGATCTTGACAATGATCCCACAAAGCTGCTTGATGTCATATTTCTGGGAAAACAGGTTCTGATCACCAGAGGGGCGCTGACAACATTCAGCTTTGCCAACGACATTTCAAAATATTTCGTTATACTTCCTGCGATTTTTGCATCATTCTCTTCCCTCTCGTACATCAACATACTCGATCTGACGAATCCGCTGCTGGCAATAACGTCGGCACTGATTTTCAACACGCTTATCATTCTTGCGCTACTGCCACTGGCCCTGAGAGGAGTCACATTCAGGCCCGCTAGCGTCTCTGACATACTCAAAAGGAACATAGGACTGTATGGATTTGGCGGAGTGATACTGCCATTCATTGCGATAAAGGTGATCTATATGCTTCTCCTGGCAGGAGGCGTTACATGGTAAACAGAAAATCATTCACAGGTGTAACCAGAGTGGCCGCTTTCACGATTATAATTATGCTCATTGTGGGATTTGTGATACCCGGCGCTATTTCACTCATAACCGAGAGCATAGATCCAGGACAGGCGGAAGGGAATCCAATAACTATAAACGGAACTGTATATGGTTCTTACTATCTCGCCGAAGCATTCAACCTTTCCATATTCTTCCAGCCGAGGCCATCTGCGATAAACTACAATCTTTCGCAATCCGGATCATATAATTATTCTCTTGACAACCCGGCTCTGCTGAACATCACGAAAAACTATATCGACAGGTTCCTGCAGATGAACCCGAACATAACAATATCCCAGATTACGGAAGACATGGTGAGTTATTCAGGTTCTGGACTCGATCCCAACATACAGGTTCAGGACGCTCTGATTCAGGTTCCCAGGATATCGCAAAACCTTTCTCTGATGTTCATGAACCACAGTGTATTTTTTACATCAGGAAAGTTGAACACGCTGCTAGATGGAATGATCAAATCAGATGAAGCACAGAACTTTCCAATATTTGGATCTTATTATATCAACACAGTTCAGATAAACGTACAGATAATAGAATTGCTGATGCAGAAGGGAATTATCGACAGCTCATTTCTTAACTAGGGCAACATCACACTTGGCAAGTTTCGTTATTGACTTCAGTGACGGGTTTAGCCTTAGCCTGGATCCGTCAATATTATGAAAGCCCATTACCAGCAACTGTGTTTTTCTCTCGTATATTTCATTCAGGACTGTCTGGCTCAATGAGTTCTCGATTACCGGCTTCACTATACTTATGTTGGCGCCATATGTCTCTATAATCTTGTCCAGTTCTTCGAAAACTAGTCTGAATCCATGAATTTCCTTTGAGTCAAATTTCCTGAGATCAAGAAAAGTGAGATTCGCGCCAGTTGCAGCCTTCAGAATTAGTGCAAAGGATACAGCCGATCTTGTATTTATCTGCTCCGACAACGGAACGAGTATTTCTTTGTAATCCTCAGCATCGTCCCTTATGCTGAGCGCGGCCATGGGTACTCTTGTTTTCTTCAGGACATAATCGCCTATCTGTCCAAGTATAGAGTTTGAGAAAAAGGATCTTCGCTCAGTCGCCATCATGAGAAGATCATAATTGTGCGATCCAAGCTCCTCCACAATTCCCTCCTTCACAGAGGAAGCAGATCTTATCTTTGGCGTGACCTTGACCCCATTATCTTTACCTCTTCGATATGCCCTTGTAACGATCGCAACCTTGTCACTCCAGGTGATCTCGCTCCTTGAATTCTTTATGGTTAGGGCTGTAATTTCAGAGGAAAATTTTTCCGAGATCCTAAAAGACAGATCCAGAACTCTCCCAGATCTGTCCCCTTTGGCCATAGGAACGACAATTCGATCGATCTTCAGCATGTAGGATCTAGAGGTTTCTAACACCGTTATAGTAATGTATGAATTAATATATATTCTTATTGTAAGAAGAGAAACACTAAAAAGACCAATATTCAAAGTGTTTCAGTAAAAATAATGAAAATTCCATTAAAAGAACGTAATGACAATCTATATCATGGATTCCCTCTTAATCACAATCCCATCCAGGGGGCTCTTTTTCATCTGTGATTCAGTTCGGACTCGAGCTTTTTAACTATATTGTTAAGTGCATGTTTAACTTCAAGCATCCTTGAATTCACAATTTCCCTTATTATGGAAGGGTCAACTCTTGAATATGAGTAATAATAGCCTCCTTCCTTGATAATCTTTTTTTCCTTTACGACCAGTCCTGCACCAACAAGTTTCTGAAGACAGCGGTAGGCTGTAGTACGATCTTTGTGCATCTCTTCAGATATCTGATCGAGATTCTTTTCACTATCGAGCATATAGAATATGCTCACCTCGGTGGGCATAAGATCGAAGAAACATTCGAACATATCCTTACAGGATGCGTTCTTCTTGAGCAGCTGGTTAAATGATCCCATTTCTTATATAATATGTCAAACTACTATAAAGTGGTATTGCACAATAGTTACAATACCATAAAATACCATGAATGCATTCAGAACCATGGTGTCAGAAGGCAACTAAAAATATAGTAGTTGTAATGACTGATACCAGGAAGGTAGAACATCCAAATGGAAAACGATGAAATTGAAAATATAAGGAAGAAAATGGCAGAAGAATTGCTGTCCGGAACAAACGCGAAGACAACCAAACCATCAGGTCCTATCGATCTCACAGACAGTACTTTCGTGAACTTTGTAAAATCACCCAAGGTAACGATGGTTGATTTCTGGGCTCCTTGGTGCGCTCCGTGCAGATTTGTCTCCCCGGTTGTTGATGAACTTTCAAGACAGTATTCAACAGTTGCCAATTTCGGAAAGGTGAACGTTGATGAGAACCCAATGGTGTCAAGCACCTTCAGAATTCAGAGCATACCCACAATCATGTTCTTCAAGAATGGCAAGGCAGTGGACGCATCAATAGGCGCTGTCCCGAAAGCCCTCCTTGAAAGGAAACTAAAGGCTCTGATCCAGTAAGGCATAGCCGGTAATAATAATGGAAAACGATTACGACATAATAATCATTGGTGGCGCATCTGCTGGCCTCACAGCAGGAATTTATTCTGCAAGACAGGGAATGAGGACGCTCATCATAACAAAAGACATTGGAGGTCAGGCCCTGCTTACCAATGAAATACAGAATTATCCAGGATTCAACAGCATCGGTGGATTCGAACTGATGAGCAAGTTTCAGGAGCAGGCAATTCTCTACGGATCAGAATTTCTGTACGACGAGGTCAAATCGATCGACAAAACTAAGGGCGGATTTCAGGTCAAGACAACCGACAGGGTACTCAATGCAGCATCAGTGATACTCGCCTTCGGAAAAACTCCAAGAGACCTCAACGTCATCGGAGAAAGCGAATTTGCCGGGAAAGGGGTTTCATACTGTGCAATATGTGATGGTCCACTTTATAAGGGAAAGGATCTGGCGGTCATCGGTCATGGGGATCATGCAGTTCAGGCAGTGGTTTATCTGGCAGGACTCGCTAAGAAGTTATATCTGGTTACCAAATCAAACAAAGTAATTGGAGACGAGGATCTTGTAAGATCGATGGAACAGTTCAGAAACGTTGAGGTGATAACTAGCACAGTACCCGTCCAGCTGAAGGGAACTGATGTTCTCACAACCGCTGTCCTGAAGAATGAGGTTACGGGCAGGGAAACGGAGTTAAGAGTGGACGGCGTCTTTGTTGAAATGGGCTACATAGCAAAGACAGATTTCATAAACAAGCTGGTGAGCCTGAATGGATCCAAGGAAATTATAATCAATTCCAACGGAGAGACTTCCCAGGAAGGGATTTTTGCTTGCGGAGATGTTACAAACATCCCATACAAACAGGCAGTAATTTCAGCGGGGCAGGGAGCAGTGGCAGCTCTATCTGCTTATAATTATATTCAGAGGATTAGAGGCAAGACCGCCTCTAAGAACGACTGGAAATTCCTTAAACCAGCAACTCCACAATAATTCTCCCTTCTATTTTATGGAATAGATTAATAATCTATGAAAAATGCTGATGGGTGGAAATTCCTTCTGCATTGATCAGCGACGGTGAGGTCAGGAATTATAACTCAGTACAGGAATTGCTACTCTCGGGCGCAGAGGAAATAATGGCCGTGGATCTTGACGCCTTTACAAAAAACAGGCTTAATCTTAAAGTTTATGAACACCTGGCGAAATACTTTGATGTCATTGTTCTGAATTTTCCAACCAGGATAAGTGATATGATCGATACAATAATTTCAGGAGCATCTGCGGTGGTGATCCCGGATTATCTTCCTCTGAAGAAGCTTCCTGAATTTATGGAATATTCATCCGATCTCATAATGAACTACAAGATGTCAGAGACAGTTATCCAGTTCTCGAAACTTGGCGGGACCAGATACCTCAGCAAGAGAGAGGTGCCTTTTACAGTCACTGCTGTCTACTACATAGGTGCATTCCCTCCCTCCGGGCCTTATATCAAACTTAAGGATTTTCCGGAAGATGCGATGGCACAGTATATTTAGTCTTCAGTTCCGGATGTAAAGTAATTTAGTCCCGTAAATCATCCCATTTCTAGATCGCTTATGACAGACTTATCTACCAGGATAGCCGGGATATATCTGGGTAATCCTCTCATGCTTGCATCAGGAATTCTTGATGAAAACGGGTATACGATGAAGAGAATCCTTGAAGAGGGTGCATCTGCTGTTGTGACAAAATCAATCGGCCTCAAAGAGAGATCAGGTTATTCAACGCCTGTGGTCGCTGATCTTGGTCATGGAGACCTTCTCAATGCAGTGGGCCTATCAAACCCGGGCATTGATAAATATGGAGAGGAGATCAAAATAGCCAGGGAAGCAAGGAAACCAATTATCGGCAGTATTTTTGGTTCAACTCCTGAGGAATTCTCCATTCTTGCGAAAAAAATGGAAGAATTTGGCGTTTCCGCGGTGGAACTCAACCTTTCCTGTCCACATGTCAAAGGTGAGGGTCTTGAGATAGGAAGCGATCCGGAAATGGTAGAAAGCATAGTGGAAGCTGTGAAGAACAGTATAAAAATTCCGGTGTTCTCAAAACTCAGTGCAAACACATCCAGTATAATGGAAACAGTCAACGCTGCCTCAAAGTCAGACGGCTTCGTTTTAATAAACACCATAAGGGCGATGGCAATAGATATCTACGCAAAAAAACCAGTCCTGAGTAATGGATACGGTGGTCTATCCGGGAGATCGATAAAACCAGTCGGAATTAGATACGTATATGAGGTAAAGAAGGAGACTGGGGCCCAGATAATAGGGGTCGGTGGTGTGAGTAACGCTGAGGACGTAATCGAGTATATGATGGCAGGCGCCAGCGCAGTTCAGATAGGTACTGCTGTTGGTTTCCATGGCAGATCGATCTTCAGGGATATCGAAAAGGATCTGTTTGGACTGGCTGAAAAAATTGGATTCTCCAAGATATCAGATCTGGTGGGTGCTGCTTTATGATGGAAAACGTGAAAATAAAATGGAAGAAGGAGGAAACTCCAACAGTATCCACACTGGGATTTGAATGGACCAGAGATGTAAAAATTGGGCAGTTCATAATGGTGTGGGAACCTGGTGTGGGGGAGATTCCAATGTCACTCTCTTCAGTGACCGGAACAAAGAGCATAACAGTCAAGAACTATGGTCCAACCTCTGCATCCATTGTTAGCAAGTCCGCAGGCGATCGGTTGTTCATAAGGGGTCCATACGGCAGGCCATTCACAATGGTGAAGGGGAAAAAATTGCTCATTGGCGGTGGTTCCGGGATGGCAGCGCTCAGGCCCATAATCGATAGTAATTCATATGGTGTGGTTTCTGCAAGGACTTCCTCAGAGCTTCTGTTCGCGAATCTCTTCGAAAAGGGTAAGGTTTACGAAGCAACCGATGACGGGTCCTCAGGTGTGAAGGGAACTCCGGTTGATGTACTGAGAAAAATTGATCTTGATTTTGAGATGATATATGTTTGTGGACCAGAGATGATGATGAAAAGCGTCTACGATTACCTCCTGGGAAAGGTGGATCAGGTGGAATTTACGCTGGAAAGAAGCATGAAATGTGGAATCGGTCTATGTGATTCATGTTCAGTGAGCGGGTATCAGGTCTGCAAAGACGGTCCCGTGTTCAGAATAGATCAGATCGGTAAAATGGAAGAGTTTGGAAAGTGGAAATTGAGTTATTCCGGTTTAAGAACAAAAATGTGATAAAACGCTAGTAAAAGAATAAATGGAAGGCATATAATACGGGGCTGGAAACTGTTTGAAATATTGCTGGGTATCAATTAGGAGAACCGTAAATCTATTCACATACTTTGTTCCAAAGGTCTTATAAATATGATATTACTCTGACTGCAGATGCCAAAATTGCTCACTTTTCGCGAGTCTTTCGCTATGGTTGAATCCTCAGTGCAAGAGGGCAGATCAGGCATCATTGTTCTGCTTATGGGCACACAGGGTTACGGGAAGGGGGAATTTTCATCACTTATCAGGAAAAAGCTTTCTGGGAAAGGCTTTTCTGTGATGCAGTACCGCGCAGTATCAGGGGCAGAGCGCAATCCATATTCAATATTCGAATCAATGTTCTCCCAGGTCGGCGAAAACCATAGGTTCAAGGACAAGGCTGAAATTCTGATAAGCCTGGAAAATTATCTGGCAGCACATCAGGGAGGAACACTTATTGCTATTGAAAACGTGCACAACCTTCTCAGTGAGAGTTTGGATGTGCTGATCGATGCCGTTCCGATAGTACGGAAATATCGGGCAGTGTTAACAGGAACAACCATAATTGTGGACGAAACAAATCTGGATTTGAAAATGCTCATAAATAATCTGGCAGAAAAAACTGGAATAGAACTTGTTCAGTTAAAACCCCCAGACTTCACCGACTTTCAGGTAATTGCGACCGAAAATGGATTTTTCATTCCGGATGAACTTATCAAAGACATATTTGCTATGACCCGGGGTTCAATATCCCTCTTCAAGAACGCCATAATTTATTATCAGAAAGTGGGAATAATAGACAGTGATGGCAGGATAAATGAATCAGTATCAAGATTCTTGCCGATTCCCCCTTCCCAGGATGTTTTCTATGAGTCTGTTATCGATCAGCTCTCGCCCACGCAGAGATCCATTCTGGATACACTAACCGTACTAGGAGGCTATGCCTCACTGGATTTACTCTCACTCTCTCTGGGAATGGAACTGCCGGAGATGCTCAGGGAATGTAATCCAATGTTAACGATGGATATCCTGACCGATACACGTGGATCGATACGATTTGCAAATGAGGATTACTTTGAGTTTTATGTAAGGTATACCGGCCAGGACAGGATCAGGAATAGAATAGAAAGCCTGAGAAAGGAAAATAAACTTGACAAATTCCCATCGTATGCAAACCTTGAGATTATGCTCGCATCAAATGAATCAGATTCTCTTTCGCAGATTATAAGGGAAGAAGGACTCGCGCTTCTGGAAAAATTTCCGTCCAACACAGATCTTCAGGAATTCATAAACAGGGCAAAGAAAATAATATTAGACAGGACAGCCTCCAAGATGCTGGATCTTCTGAACTGTTCCGTTCTTTACAGACTTGGAAACACCGAGGAATCAAGGATATGCTTCGAGTCACATGATTTCGACGATGTGAGCTCTGCAGGACCAAAACTTATACTTTCAAGAGTTTATTCGGTTTTGGGAGAATATGATAAATCGTTGAATCTGCTTGATGCACTGGGCAAAAGGGAAGATCTTGATGTTCGTGATAGGTGCGAGGCTGACGTCATAAGGGCAATGGTTTTCTTCAGGATCAACCGCCTGAACGATGCAAGAGAAAAACTCGAAGAGGTTCTTGGAATCTGTAAACGCGAAGAATTTGAGGAAATTCTTGCAGAGGCATATGAACTCATGGGAAACGTGGAAATGGAGCTCAGAAACGGAAACAAGGCCCTGGAATATTATGATTTAAGCAATGTGATCTGTAGAAAGAATGGCTATGTGAGCCAGTTTATCATAAACACCAATAACTCTGCACTGGTGTACGACTACCGTGGTGATTTTGATCACGAGATTAAAAATTATCTAGACGTGATCAGGGAGTCCCATACTCTTGGAGAAAAGAGGGTGAGAGCATACTCAGTCTTTAACCTGATGGAACTCTATGACGAGATCGGGGAGCTCGAAAATGCATCTTCTTATATTGAAGCAGAAAGCAACCTCCTTCAGGGCCTAAACGATAATTATCTCAGATATTTGTTCACGAGATATCAGTTAAGCAGAAACGTTCTCATGGAAAAATTTTATGAAGCATCGATCATTTCTGAAAGTCTTGTAGGTATAGCAGAGGGACTTGATATTCCGCAGTATACAGATTTAAGTCTGGGATTAAAGACCGTAGCTGACTACTTCTCTGGGGGGAAGAGGAATCAGGATTATGAGCCTCTACTTTTAAAGGAGTATCAGATCAATGATGATTTTCTCCCCATGTATTACATACAGGGACTGACCTACTTTTTTGCAAACGGTGATATAGACCGCATCGGTATCGGACTTGAAAGAATTATTGATTTGAGCAGGAAATCCGGAGATTATTATTCCAGTATTTTGAGAAAAGTTGCTGAATATTCAAGGGAAATTTTCTATTATCGAAAGGCCATAAACTTCAGCCAGGATGACGGTAAATGGATAGATGAAGTCAAAATACCTTTTCTGAAACTGATTTTGGAATTTCTGTATTATGCCAACAATGGAAAAATGAACGATGTGAAAGAAATAGTGAATTCAGCCCATGCGATGAATATGAGATACATTAAAAAGGTCCCACCACTAATTTTGCATTTCATAGAAATACTCGAGGCAGTTACTCTTTCTGCACTCTACAGGGATACGAGTATGGAAACGCTAAGAGTGTTGGTTAATCTGGATTCAACCCCGTCGTTCATGCTGAGAGCCATGAATTCAGTGATGGATCAGGTGAAAAATGTCAGGTAAGTCCGAAGAAATAGAGAAAAGATGCATTTTTAACGTTGATGGTAAGTGTGGATTTGTCGAATCATATATCACCCCTTGTGTGCTGTGCTTCAACTTTTCCACACCATATCCTCCAGAAAACAGTTCAAGAAAAGCGTCGACAAAATCGCTTTACTATCTCAATGATTACATGGAATCAAACAAAACATACGAGATTACGATCCCGACCGGTCGCAATGTCCAGGCAACTCTGAAACTTGATTGAAATACCAATATTGCCGCAGAAGTGAATCTGGCAACACTATTAATAAAGAATCTGAGATTAAGAGGTGGGCTTGTGAGGTAGCCAGGATATCCTGTTGGCCTTCGAAGCCGAGAACCCGGGTTCAAATCCCGGCAAGCCCGTCTTACTTTTAGAAAATAATCGAACAGCGTTAGCAGATCTTTCCCGTTTTAACATGTTTCTAAGAGAGGAAGGGAGGGGCATGAAACACATGCACTAATTATCAATCATGAAAAATATATATCGTATCATGCTATAAGTTAAAATTCTTAAAGGAAAGAGAGTAAGGTTATCAATGGAAACTGCTGAAAGGAAAGATGGTGTTGACCCATTTACCAGAAACCTTTCTGTGCTCAACCTGATTTTCTCATTCTCTCTTAGTCTTTTTTCATTTACCATTTTCCTGTATCTTGAATCAGAGGATATCCCGATTATACTTGGAGGAATTGGTCTTTCAATCGGTCAGTTGGTATCGATACTGATAATTATACCACAAGGAAGGGCCATAGACAAGGGATATTCCTTTGATCTTATGGTAGTTGGATCAGTACTATACGGCATATTTCTCCTTCTGCTTTACATAGCAGTCTCTGAACATTACATTTTCCTGCTGGTTATTCCGCTCATAGTAGGAGGATTCAGCGTTCTCGAATCTACATTCAGGTCATCGCTTAATTCATTCGTGGCAAAGGCTGTGAGGCAGAAGGTCATTGGGAGCAATTATGCAAGAATACTGACCATGGAGACGATAGGAAGCGCAGCCTCATTCGGAATTATGGCCTTCGGTGCATATGAATCGATTATTGGTCTGATATTTCTTGGATCCGGACTGATTCTTGCTGCATTTTCCACTCTGGTGTTCACACTACTTAGCCACGAAAGCAGGAAAATGGCTTTAGAGGAGGAGAGCAAAACAAAACGTCCGTCTCTGAGGGAGAGCTTTTCACATCTGAGGAGCCTGAAAAAATTCCTGTCTCGGTTGATATCATCTAAGGTTCTGATGTCTGTAGGCACAATAGGGTTCACGTTTTTCTACGTACCCACAGGGCTTATCCTGGGAATACCCCCATCAATAACATTCCTATTTCTGCTAGCCACTTATGTTGTTGCCGCTTTACTGGGAAGATATGGTGAAAAGATTATTGATTCATACACCAAGTCAGGAAAAATTTTCATCGTTCTGGCTATGCTGACCGATGTCGTAACATACGGTCTTGTACTGATTTCTCTGAGATTTGACAGTAGATATCTGTTTCTTATATCAGCTCTTACATCCAGTCCTGGAACGATATTGATCTCCGGTGCAATGGTTTTTGAAGTGAAGATCATTGGCAGGGAAAACAGGGG
>JAJYEP010000081.1 GCA_021785735.1 Thermoplasmata archaeon
TTTATGAACCAAAGTCTGCGGAAGCTGATATCTCGAAAAATTCATTTTTCGGTGAAGATCATTCTTTCATTAAATCGGAGAAGCTCAGAAATTTACCCGGACTCTCCATCCGTCCTTCTCCTGCATTGCATCTGCGGTGATGCCTCTCCTGCGGATATCCTCGACGGCCTTTTCTGCGGATATTTGATCACGGAACTGCATGAATATGCAGTCAAGGCCGAATTCAGGCATCAATTGCTGTGTCGAGATGAAGTCCTTTATCTTGTCGACGGTATTGAGAAAGTTCTGCCTGTCTGTCCTCAGGATCCCCCTGTCTATCCGGGAAAGCCCGAGGGATACAACGCCGTCATACGTCGCCTTGAGAACCTTCCTGCTCTTCAGCGTAACCGTCGATGGCTTCACACCGTAAACCACCAGAACGATGCCGACTATGACCACTGAAACCGGAACGTAGAATATGGCATGCCTCAGCAGAAGCAGGTAACCGATGAGAACAAGAAAAATTCCGGGGAGAACCTTGATGGGATTCATTTAATGGAATCCACAATTGAAACAATCTTTATTATATTTGCCAATTGAAAATCACACTTCCGACAGATAGCGTGATACCCGACTGGTTGATTGTGATAGGTATGAATGGGTTTTATGGTATGAAATCAGTCATCAAGTTCCTGAAAAATCTGCACACCAAACATTTCCTTCAGCCTGGAATTGGAGAATAATGAGAGTGCGTCAAACAGATCGCCGTACGTTTCACCTTCCGGGTCGCTTTCTATAGTTTTCAGAATACAGTGCTTCATTGATTCCACTTCCCCGTTTACCGTGTCGACTATCCCGCTCTTGATGATTTCCTCGAACCAGTCAATGAAGTCTGCGCTGGACTTTGCGATTTCTGCAGGATCCGAATTTTCATCCTCTTCCTTTGATTTGATCATCTGAACGTATTTGTTTTCAACCTGTTTTATTAAGTTAGCACAATCCATGTAACCAATCCAACTTCTGGGCAAACTATCTGAATACCGTATTAATTTTTTGTGGTATGTCCGCAGAAAAAAATTGAAAACCGATATACAATTCCATTTGCTTGCGGGGATGCTCTATCAAGCCCTTGTACCTGTTGAGACTGTGGGTTTTTTTGAAAATCTCTCGATGTCCAGATCAACGTTTGGCGCAAAGAGTATTGCAGAGATGTTATCCGTTCCGTCCATGTCATTTGCGAGATTCAGCATCTGGTTGACCTTCTCCTGGCATGGTGCCCTCATCTGGATGATGTTCTCCAGGACCCTGTGAAGCGGTTCCCACAGGCCGTCGCAGCAAAGAAGTATATGATCACCTGAAAATATTCGCCACACATAGATATCCGGCGATATCCCCTTCTGGAATCCCAGCCCAAGGCTTATCTCGTTCCTCCTGGGGTGGAATGTGGCCTCGTCTTCCGTTATGACGCCGGATTCCACGAGTTCCTGCACATATGAATGATCCCTGGTCTTCTGGATCGTGTATCCGGGATTTATCACATAGGTCCTGCTGTCGCCGACGTTTGCGATAACTGCCCAACCGTCCCTGTAAAATACTGCTGTCACAGTTGTGCCCATCTCTGAATAATGATTGGATGCCTTGAACTGGATGATGTTGCTGTTGCCCTCCTCTATTGCCTCCTTCATTATCTTTATGGCATTATCGACATCGGATCGCAGGATCTCGTTTCCCCTGGCCTTGAATGCATCCACAGCTATCTTGCTTGCAATCTCTCCCTTCTCGCCGCCGCCCATGCCGTCTGCAAGAACGAAGATGCCTGATTCGTCGTATCTGTCTGCATTCTGTCCGCTGTAAACCTGAAAATAGATTGAATCCTCGTCCTTTTCCCTGACCTTGCCCCTTATGCTACCAGATCCAACATCCACTCAAATCACCATACTCAGAATATCTTGTGAAACGCAAATGTGCCGCCCTTCATGTCCTGCCTGAAGTAGTAAATGGTATCCATTTCAAGGTTCTGCCTGACCGTCTTCTCAGGCATGATCCCGATCTTTTTTGCGAAGGAGAGCCTTCCCCTGGCAGTCACCATTGAATAATAGCCCGTCTGCTGATCGTAGCTTATGGTACCTATCTGTGTTTCCTCTTCCTTCTCCGTGTCGTATATCCTTATGTTCTTCACGTCAAGATAAACGTTGAATATCCTGTTCGCCGTGACCTTTGGCGAGAACATCAGTGAATATCTCTCATTCCTGATCATGTGGTGTATCTGCCCCATATCGGTTACGATGAATTCCCCCTTCCATCCGTTGATGGCTGCAATCATTTCGAACGCGGACTGGAACCTGTCATCAGGGTTGAAGGAAAGACTCTTCTGGATCACGAAATATGTCTCCGGAGTCACCTTTCCCTTTATTTCTGATTCCAGGAAATCCCTGTTGATGTAGGAGTGTCCGTACTTGGATTTCATCACGTCCTCGTCCAGAAATTTTCCGGTGAGCATAGAGCACATCAGTGCGCCCACCGAATATGTGTCATATGATGCGGATATCCTGATCTTGGTCTTGGAATCAAGTTCCGGAGGATGGTAGCATGGAACCCCAATCCTCTGGCTGTGGGAGAAGAATGAGGTCGATCTACGTTCCGTGAGCGTTTTCGATGTTCCGAAATCGATAATTTTCGGACCCGCCCTGGAAAGAACTATGTTTCCCGGATTCAGATCGCGGTGATACACCTCATGCAGATGAAGGTAGTTCAGCGAATAGAGAAGATTGAGGGCGATGGCTACTGTATCCTCCTCCGTCATGATCTTCCCGACCTTGTTTTCGCTCCCCAGCTGGGAACTCAGGTTTTTCCCGTCCGCGAATTCCTCCACAAGATAATGCTCCGACTCCTCCTTGAAATAATCGAGGTACTGCACTATACCGGGATGATTCAGCTGTGATAGTATCCTGCTCTCCATGTAAAGCTGTCTTATTGAATCGGCGAGAAATTCCCTCTTCTCCTTCTCTGATTTGGATTCCTCGTCATAGACACGGGGAATCTTGATCACCACATTCCTGCCGGTGATCACATCTTTGCCCTTGAAAACGTATGCAAAACCGCCCGCTCCCAGGAGATCCTTGTTTCTCTTCTTGTTTCTCTCCAGGTTGACATCATACCTGCCATGTAGATATTCTGCATTTCCAAGCTGGTATGAAAGCGACATGGAATAGGGTATCTTATCCGTGTAATTCTTCGTGAAGCGAAACAGCGGCTCGTAAAATATCACTGCTGTGACTATCACGGAAACAATTATGATCTCCAGTGCGACTGGATTCCAGACCCCCGAGACCCTTATCGAAAGTATGGAGTAGATGCCGTTAAAGAACCCCAGGATGAGGGCAACAAAGAGTATGAATGAAAAATATTTTG
>JAJYEP010000024.1 GCA_021785735.1 Thermoplasmata archaeon
TATAACTATATGGATAGCTTTTAGATAAAGTCGAAAATAATTAATAACTGATTTAAAAAGCCTGGGATCATGAACAAAATACCTAAAACAAACTTATGTTGCATGTAATGTTTTCTTGGGCCCCTTCAGAATAACCTATTAGATTAAGGTTTAATAGTTATTGCACATATTTGTTTAAATCAGAAGCGGCGAAAATAATGACAAAAGTCACATTCGAAATAGGCGAGGCCGAAAAACATGTTATGGAAGTTGATTGGAGTTTGTTCATGAAACACCTCGTCATAAAATTAGACGGGGAAAAGGTCGTGGATAAGTTTCATTATTCACCTGCACCCGAGACGTTTCACTTCGACGTTGGAAACAACGAAATGCACCGGGTAGAAATCAGTGCAGGAGGATTCTCGCCCATCAAGGTATATGTGGATGGGAAAGCAACTCAGAAACTGAGATTGTAGGTCAATGGGGGTATTGCTATGTTCTGTTTGAAATTAAAGAGTGTTTAGGATATCCAGCGTATCGGTTTCTTTGATTTAGTAAGCGTTCTGCAAATTCGTTCTTGCTATGATATTGTTACCTCCTCGCAGGGGCCTGCGTTCAAAATTCCGGTTTGAGTCTGAAGAGATGTAAATAGTTCATTCTTGAGATTAAGACATATCGGGTGTGTTACAAAATGAGCATCTTTCATATATTGCCGGTTAATCCCTTATAATAGAGGCGGAGGTTGTCGAGCTAGGTTAAAGGCGATGGATTTAGGGTCCATTCCCGTAGGGGTTCGCCGGTTCGAATCCGGCCCTCCGCATATCGAGCTTCACATATTCAGAATTTACCTTATTTTAAACAATACTGTATATACTCAGGTCGGAATTTCACATGATTTCTGTGCTTTTGGAGTAGATTTTAATTTCCGTTTTCTGACTTGGAGGAAACTGATAAGTGGGTGTGCTCGCTTTTGAGGCATAATCCATCATATGTGTTATTATGAGTTACCATAAAGTCTTCATGGCTCGTCTTAAGTGGCTTATTTTAAGCCCCCGTGGCTATGCACATCTTTAATTCTTGTTTATACCTCCATTTCGACTCAACAGAGGTATCGATTCTGGACTATGGGGTTTATCCTAGGCGTCGAGGTGTCCAAAGTTACATAAAACATCATAAACTTCGATCTCTATTGAGTTTCATTTTCTATACAAACCATTAAAACAAAGAATAATTAGGAATATTTATTACTCCACATCCTATTTATAAGTTGATAAGGCTGAAACAGGATGAATTTATCAATAAGAACAGGGAGGCATGGAATGAGGTCACACCCATACATATTAGCCACAGGAGAGAAGAAGCCAAATTTTTTAAACGGGGCGGAAGCACCCTCGATCATTTTGAATTAAAACTTCTACCAGATCTTCGAGAAAAAAAGGTAGGTCATCTCTGCTGCAATTGTGGTCAAGATACACTTTCTATTGCTAATTTAGGTGCAAAGTGTGTAGGTTTTGATTTCTCCGGTGCAGCTATAAGTGAGGCGAGACGCCTATCAGCAGATTCCGGTATCAAGGTAGAGTTTGTCGAGAGTAACGTCTTAGACATTCCGCACGAATTTTACAAGAAGTTTGATCTGATATACATTAGCAAAGGGGTTCTTGTTTGGTTTCCAGAAATCAAGCAGCTTATCAAGTCTGCCTCCAAACTTCTCCATAAGGGAGGAAAACTCTTTCTCTATGATCAACACCCCTTTATCCATCTTTTTGATTCTGATCAAGATGGGGATTTAGTTGTAAAATTCGACTATTTCAAAGAGAGCCCAAACAAATATAAGGGGCTGGATTACGTGGGTGGAACCGAATATGACGCCTTACCAAATTATCAATTCATGGTTAGATTAAGTGATGTTCTGAATGGAATTTCCGAAAGTGGAATGAAACTTGATCTGTTCAAAGAATACGACCATTCTATGTTTCAACAGTTCCCTGGAATGATAAAATGCGAGGATGGCTTGTTTAGATTCCCAAAGGAACCTGGCAAAACAAGTATCCCAATGATGATGGCTTTGATGGCAACGTTACTCTAGTCTTACTGATAAATGCAAGTCTAACCTTCTAGCCTCAGTTAACGGAAAATATTACTCTTTGTCATTCCGGAATTTTCTATAATCAATAGAAAACAAGGGACACGAAACGAGAAGGATCGTAATCCTTGTTTATTCGACATTCCCATCTCAAACCTACTCAAAGTGAGTTTATACGTTCAGAAACGTAAAAAGGATCAATGTTCTATTGTTTGAACGTTTATCGTGAACTTCATGTTCTCTCAATGATTGAAGAAACATCATATGTAATAGTCTGTTTGGCCATATATTACCCTGATCTTTATCTGCAAAATTGCGTAATAATTCTTTTCGATGCATCGAATTCGTTCATTGGGTCCTCAAATCCGTCTTCTTGCCATGAAAGTTAATTCTAAGTAAATATTTAAACCGTTATTTTCTGGTGTGGGACAACTAATACCTCTTGCTTTATTGTCAAAAGTACTATTGAAGAGGTTGTCGAGCTAGCTTAAAGGCGATGGATTTAGGGTCCATTCATGCAGGGGTTTGCCGGTTCGAATCCGGCCCTCGGCATCGTTCAAAATAAATTCATTGAACAAAGTAATAGTTTCATATAAAAGCCAAAACAGGCAGTACCAATTGTATCAAACAAACGATCATTTTTGAATTATTATCTTTTATGTAGGTTTAACCTAAACGTGTAGTAACAAATTGTTTGCACTTATATACAGCACACACTTTGTCTAAATTGGAGGTTGCCCCTGCATGAAAACAGCTAATAACAAATCCGTGCGATAGAACTTCATTTACCAAAATGAGAGAATCCAACCTTGCCAAGTTTCAAATCGAAAGTTACCTTGTAACTTCTCAGAAAATCATTCCCGAGCAAACCATCATATACAATGTCCTGAAAAACAACACGGGGATTCAACTGAAAAATCTCTTCAGCCCCGGCAATAGCAAATTTGCCATGTAAAGCGGTAATATACCTTACGTAATCTTCTCCGGTTTCATCAATGCTTTTCAGAATTTTTAGATGAGGATCGTCAGTGTTGATTCCCATTTCGTCCATAAGTCTATCATTAAGAATTAAAATATCACTCCCACTATCCAGTTCAAGCCTTACTTTCTTTTTCGAAGGAGTAATGGCGTTGATAAAAATGGAAATCGAATTGTCTGTCTTATCAATATCTAATGGAACTACAAATTCACAAAGATCTTCAATTTTACTGATATTTTCTCTCAATAGAATCTCGCTGTTTTCGTAATCCAGAGTAAAGATGACATCTCCAAAATAATCAGGAGAAAGTATCCCGCTGATTTCGTTGAGTTCCGGAGGGAATCCTGTCGTATCAAAAATACCAACTGTAAACTCATGCCTTTCAATGGGTCCTACTTTTATTTTTCGTAACTCTGCTAGAGGCATGGAAATAACCTGACCCGACATACGCTTTCCAGAGTAAATTCCTTTAGTTTTCGCGTTGATACTTTTCGCAAATACGTTAGTGAGGACCGTAATCCCGATTCCAGTGTCAAAAATGAATTTCCGCTCATTATCATTAACGCTCACAGCAATAACCATTACGTGATTAAGAAAAAATGAAAATGGAATTACCGATTCCATGCCATTAGTATGGCACGATTTATATTAATCTTACCCTTGATATTTTAAGAACAGTCAAAATGTTTTGCCTCTCAAGATGAAAAACATAGAATGGGTAAACAATAATGAAACAATGCTTTATTAATAATATGGCTCAATTTTTCCCCAGTAAAACGTTCTAAATCGATACAAAAATATAATCACGAGATTTCAATTGAGAAAAATATAAACTTAAATCACAGAGGTTTTCATTACCTTTGTAATACTCCTAAAAGAAGCAGCCAATTATCAAGTTTTCTCCATTAGGAATACCAGGTGGCATCCGTTTTTGTATCTCTTATGAGAACATATCTTCAACGACACGAGTTGGGTCAATTACTTAAAGAATTATTGATTCTTTGTCAATGTTGCGTCCCTCTACTCCTAACTTTTCGGTTTCTACCTCCAGGCCATTGTAAAGTTTTGTCTTCTCGCTGCGGTCATATACCGACGCTGTAACCCTACCTATGGCATCCCCTTTCAAAATTCCACTACCACTTGTGCCGGTAGAAATAATAAGGTTTAGTGACCTGAAAATGTATGGAGTTTTGTCTATGGTATTATAAGAATAGTAACCTGCCCATTTAGAAGTCACCTTACCGGATCGTACCGATGGAACGTATGACTGTGCAATCTGATAGAGGCTTAAATTATAAAAATCATCTTCTGGTTCAGGGTTCTCACTAAATGAGAAGTCCCTTCCTATATCATCCGCCACGCCCACCCAGAATGACTTTTCCTTGGGGGCAGGTCTGAGATATACTCCCCTCGAAGGAAGAATTGTAAAGGGGTAAATTTTTGAATCAGTGTATGGTGACTGAGACACCATGTCCTGTATCTGTCCTCCTGTTACCTGAAAAATCTGTCTTTTCTTGGGCCTGATATGACTGTCTATTCCCAGGGGATCTAGCAAACCAGTAGTCCAGACATCCGTAGCGAAGAGAAACTCTGCAGCCGTTATTTCGCCGGAGTTTGTGGTCAAGCTTGAAACAGTCTTGTCCTGCCAGAGAAATGGTTCTCCTGGATAATTTAACGGATTCACAGGAGTCATGTTAAGTTTTTCAACATTCGTGTTGAATTTGAATTCAACACCCATTTCTATTAGTCTATTATAGTAAAAATTACAAACCAGATCCGGATCAATAATCCCACAATTTTCTCCGAGAATTCCGACATCAATATTCTTCAATCCCATGATCCTTGACTGTTCATCATTCTGATCAAGCACAAGAAATTCATCTTCTGACATATCTGATTTATCGTAAAATTTCAATGCTGTTTTTGATGATAGTTTTCTCAATGTTTCTGCCCTTTTGTCGTTTTCACCCAAGAGAAACAGATAACCTGCGAATTTCATCCCCAGATCATAGCCGTTTTTCTGCTGAATATCTCTGTAATAAGCAATAGTGCTATTGGAAAGCCTAAAATTGATATCAGAGGTGAAAAGGTCCCTAAATCCGGCAGCGCTCTTTGCTGTATTACCCTGCGCAAAAGTAGGCGCTCTGTCAATAATTGTAATCTCAAGATCGGGATTTTCCTCTTTTATATGAAAAGCAGAAGAGAGTCCGGTGATTCCAGCGCCTACTACTAATAAGTCTGGGGCAGTCATAGAAACTTAGGAGGTATCACGGTTTAGTTAATATTCGTTCCCTATCAGGACTTTTAAAACAGATCGTTCCGGGTGTAAGATCGTTCCAATAACAGATACAGAATTGTTTATATTCATAGAAATACACCAATGATCTGTATTTTTATAGTAAATATTCCTAATTCAGTATTTTAATATACCGATGATCAATTATGAGGTTATGGCAATTGGAGAGACAATAATCCTTAGAGTAGCTGAGGCAAACTCGACCGACCCGGGTATGTCAAGGGTAAGATTAGATGAAGATTCACGTGTGACATTAGGCGCCGAAATTGGGGACGTAGTGGAAATAGAGAAAACTAAAAAAACAATTGGCAGGGTGTTTAGAGCCCGGCCTGAGGATGAAAACAAAGGCATCGTTCGTATAGATGCCGTGATGCGAAATAACTGTGGCGTCTCAATTGGAGATAAGGTCAAGGTCAGAAGAGTCCAGGTGGAAGAGGCCAAGAAAATAACCCTGGCTCCAATAATCAGGAAGGATCAGAGGCTGAAATTCGGAGAAGGAATAGATGAATTCGTTCAAAAAGCCCTGATTAGAAGGCCGATGCTGGAAGGCGACAATATAAGCGTACCTGGCCTAACGCTTGCCGGTCATTCTGGTCTTCTGTTCAAGGTTGTAAAAACACTGCCTGCAAAAATCCCCGTGGAAGTTGGGGAACAGACACGAATAGAAATAAGAGAGGAACCCGCTTCCGAGTTATTAGAAGATGTATCAAGAATAAGCTACGAGGATATTGGTGGACTATCGGAGCAGCTTAGCAAGGTGAGGGAGATCATAGAGCTACCGCTGAAGCACCCTGAGCTTTTTGAAAGGTTAGGTATTTTTCCGCCAAAAGGAGTATTACTTTACGGACCACCGGGAACTGGAAAAACGCTTATTGCAAGGGCAGTTGCCAATGAAACGGGTGCCAATTTCATATCTATAAACGGACCGGAAATAATGAGTAAGTATTACGGTCAGAGCGAACAGAAACTTAGAGAAATATTCACAAAGGCTGAGGAGTCTGAGCCATCAATTATTTTCATCGACGAGATTGATTCCATTGCCCCAAAAAGAGAGGAGGTCCAGGGAGAGGTAGAGAGAAGAGTTGTTGCCCAGTTACTTACCCTAATGGACGGCCTGAAGGAGAGAGGGCACGTCATAGTGATAGCAGCAACTAACAGGATCGAGGCGGTGGACCCTGCACTGAGAAGACCGGGTAGGTTTGACAGAGAAATCAACATAGGCGTTCCCAGCAAAAACGGACGAAAGGAGATTATATCAATACATACCAGAGGAATGCCCATGGGAATAGATGAGACAAGCAAGAATACGTTCCTTGACAAGATTGCAGATCTGACATACGGTTTTGTCGGGGCTGATCTCGCAGCACTGGCCAGGGAAAGTGCAATGAATGCTCTCAGGCGCTACCTCCCTGAAATAGACCTGGATAAACCGATACCGGCTGAAATACTGGAAAAAATGCAGGTTACGGAAAATGATTTCATGGAAGCGCTTAAGTCCATAGAACCTAGCAGCCTCAGGGAAGTTACAGCGGAAATTCCAAATGTCAAATGGGACGACATTGGAGGGCTGGAACAGGTAAAAACGGAATTGAAGGAGGCAGTGGAACTACCATTACTCAATCCGGACGTCTTCAAGAAACTTGGTATCCGTGCCCCTAAGGGATTTGTCCTGTACGGGCCTCCAGGTGTTGGAAAGACTTTGCTTGCGAAGGCTGTTGCAAGTGAGAGTCAGGCGAACTTCATTTCAATTAAAGGACCGGAGGTCCTGAGCAAGTGGGTCGGCGAAAGCGAAAAGGCAGTCAGAGAAATATTCAAGAAGGCAAAACAGGTCGCACCCTGTATAGTGTTCCTGGACGAGATTGACTCTATCGCCCCAAAGAGGGGAAGTTACGGTGATTCTGGTGTGACAGAAAGGATCGTGAATCAGCTCCTGACATCACTGGACGGAATAGAAGTTCTGCAGGGTGTGGTGGTCATAGCAGCCACGAACAGACCGGATATACTGGACAATGCTCTGCTCAGGGCAGGAAGATTTGACAAGTTAATTTACATTCCAGCACCTGACAGGGACAGCAGACTGAAGATACTTCAAGTGCACACCTCAAACATGCCGCTAGGAAAAGACGTCAAGCTTGACCTTATCGCCGATCAGACTGAGGGGTATGTAGGATCAGACCTGGAAAATCTCTGCAGGGAGGCCGGGATGATGGCATATAGAGAGAACCCTGATGCTTCGCAGATCATGCAGCGTCATTTTGAAAGGGCAATGAAGACGGTAAAACCATCCGTAGACGAGAATGTGATAAAATTCTATGAAAATATATCTGCAAACCTTGGAAAAACAATAAGGGAGAAGAGAAAGGACATA
The DNA here is from genome assembly GCA_021785735.1 of Thermoplasmata archaeon. GTDB lineage: Archaea > Thermoplasmatota > Thermoplasmata > Thermoplasmatales > Thermoplasmataceae > JAKAFX01. Next base: position 7,706 of record JAJYEP010000024.1, read on the forward strand.
GAAGATCTTGGACTTTACCAGTAGTCTGAGAACTTTTAATAGTCCCTTCACATTCTTTTTTCACATGAAGAAATATCTGTTTGACCTGATATCGAAGGACGTTGTTACAACTTCTGGGCAGATGATAGGCAAGGTTCATGATTTCGTCTTTGACACAGATCGTGGACAGATCGTGAGCGTGCTTGTGGAACCCGTTAGAGAAATAAGCGTCAGAGAATTCCAGAAAGATGCTGAGGGTTTCTATTCCGTTTCTCTTAGAAATATAACTTCAATGGAAGATTTTGTGGTGGTTGATCCCTCAATCAAATGATTCTTTCAAACGAAATCAATTCTGTTAGTTTACAGCAGGAGAGTCTGATACATACCTGAGTATGGCAGCCAGCCCACCAAATGCTTTCTTGAGAAGCTTACCCTCTTCACTCTCCTCTGATATCAGTTCCACTTTGGCACCAGAAGCCTCAGCAAGTTTGAAGAGATAGTCCACAAGATCCTCCTTCTCCTTCAATACCATGGGCGTTGAACATTTTGGGCAGTTAACTGGTTCATCTTTTTCCTTGTGCAGTTCTATTTCGTTCCCACAGGATGGGCACTGGTAGAGCAGCCTGTACTTGTTCAATCCCTCTGATATGAGAACTAGATCAACCTTCTTCTCCTGGAGCCCCTTGACCACAGCACTTTCCCCATAGATGCCCAATCCTCCGTTCACCTTGCTTATCTCGAGCATGAAACGATCCATCAGATCCTTCTCTCTCGAAATCTGCATATCTTTTATGGTTCCTGAAGCCTTTTCAACAAGTTCTCTGAGTCCAGTTTCGTCGGTGTAACCAATATCAAACGGATCGGCCATTTTTTTCTTTATCTCTGGTCTCAAATATTCCTTTTCAAGAAAATACTCTTTGGTTGCACCAGGGCCCCCTATGAACACCGCTTTCATTTCCCTTATCTTTGGCATGAACGCATTGTTTGCAATCTCCCCAATCTTCTTGAAAAACTCATGGGCAGCGATTTCAATGAGCCTTTCATATCTTCGCGATGATTGGCCCCCTTGATGATGCTTGCTGGGAACAAGGGATTGCTCATTCGAGACAACATCTATACTGGTTCCGTTGAGAAATCCTATTGTGGCCTCTTTTCTGTCAATCACTATGAGGCCATATATTTCTTTATTTTCCAACTGGACCCTCAACTGCTCAAGATGAAAAACAGAGTCGCACTTGTACATGAATGTCTGAATTGGGTCTGGTGGCTCTATAATTTTTGTAAACATCTCAGTCTGATCGCCTCGTGTAGCGACATGCCCAACGAAAAAGACGAGACCGTTGGAAGGTGGAGACTTATAGTACTTCAGCCGTGACATTATGGATTCGATCGCTGCGAGTACGTTTTTCCTGGTCGACTTGGACTTTATATTTGATGATGTTGAATACTCCTCTCTCAGGTACTGTATAACATCGTAAATCTGCTTATCCGGCGGTACGTACAATGAGATCAGTTCTGTACCTCGACCTCTTTGTTCTGCAATTTCCTGAATTGCTCTTTTAAACTCGTATTTCCTGATTTGTAGATCGCCATCGGACATTTCAATAGAAAGTTTATGAATGTATATAATGCTAATCCTAGTATCTACTGAAATTCACTCATCTACGTGATGAGCTCAAGGAGTTCATTGCTCGATCGTGGTGAGTCTCCAATCTGACATAATAAATAAAACAGCAAGATTTGATAGATGAAAAGCAATCGCTTAGTTTTTATCTGTTACTGCGTTCTCACCAGTATGAAGACTGCGGTTATCTCACTCGGTGGATCAATAATTTCCGGAGATCCACTTGACTTTGAACTGATCCTCTCCCTGAGCAAGAAACTCCAGTCTATGGATGATTTTGACCATCTCGGCATCGTTGTAGGCGGTGGCAAACTCGCGAGATCATACATCGAGAAACTCAGGGAATTCGGGATAAATGAGAATATCCTTGATGAGATAGGCATCAACGCAACCAGAATGAATGCACTCTCCATTGCATCTTTTTTTGAAAACTCCAACACGAAGATACCAGAAACTGTTAATGAAGCGGCCGAACTGATGCAAATATACAAGTTTGTTGTAATGGGGGGCACTGAACCTGGACATACGACCGACACCGTGGCGGCACTTCTTGCAGAAAGGACAAACTGTAAGATTCTTATTAATGGAACATCAGTGGATGGCGTCTATGATATGGACCCCAAGAAACATCCGGATGCAAAGAAGATAGCGAACATAGGTTATGCTGATGCAATTGCACTTTCAAGCAGGAGTTCAACTGGCGCTGGGCCGAATGTATTCATGGATATCACTTCACTTCACATTGCCATGCGATCGAAAATCAGGGTGTTTGTCATAAACGGCAGAATTTTGCCAGAATATGAATCCATACTGAAACATCAGACTACTGACGGAACCGTAATTGGTTGAATACTTCAATTATCCTTTTTATTCCTCCCGGGAACAAACGGTACATGGCGTCCATAACTCCTTAAATGCGATCTATTTTTAACTGAAGTTTTTCCCCCTCGATGTCCCATGATCTCTGATCCGGATACGAACCCAGTTTTATCTCCTTCGCCAGGGTTTCCTGAGTCAACTGATCCTTGAATCTTTTCAGTGATTCAATCACGTTTGGAGAGCCGTCGAGAAGAATTATAATCTGTTCATCGTAATTGAGGTTCATTTCCTTCCTCATTACCTGTATTCTGCGTATTATTTCCCTAGAGATCCCTTCATAAACCAGATTTTGATCAATATGCGTGTTGATAAATAATTCAACACCGGTTCTTTCGTCCTTGGAATATGCGTATCCTTCTGCAGGTATTTCTCTTATAATGAAGCATTCTGCTGGGAGAGGCTTTTCAATGAACAGGAGTGAACCATTCGCCTCCAGCTCAGCTATTAGTTTATTTGGATCATTACCTGATATGAACTCCTGCAGTGCTGGCATTTCTGACCTTACCAATGGTGCAGCCTTTTCCTTAACGACAGAAATAGACTTCATGAGTGGTCTCTCATCAGCCGAAATTAGAGAAATTTTCTTGGAATTTAGCTCTGCGCTTATAGATGAAACGATGTCCTGGTTAAGATTTTCTTGGGAATATATGAGTATCTCCTGAACCGGTTGTCGCCCTTTTATCTTCGCAATCTGTCTTATTCTTCTTGCTGTTTCAATCACAGAATACGCGATTGCCATCTGCTTCTCGAGAGCGGAATCGATAAGATTTCTGTCTGGTTCTGGATACTTTTCAAGATGTACGCTGTCCTCGGGCCCATTGAGCCTGGTGTACAGATAGTCTGAAAAGAAAGGGGCTAAAGGAGCGAGCATCTTTACAATGTTGATAATAGATGAATATACTATACTGTACGAACTTTCCTTTTCCTTGCCCCCCTCAGACCAGAAGCGTTCTCTGGAGAGCCTGAGATAAAAGTTGGAAAGCTCATCAATCAGGGTTTCTATCTCCCTGTATGCGAGATGGGGCATATAGGAATCCATGTAATCTCTGACCTTTGTGACTGTGGTGTTCAGTCTCGATGCAAGATACCGATCCATTATATTAGTCAACTTTGTGGTTCCGCGGAAAGTAAAGGAATCAAGATTTGCATTTGAACCGAAGAAGGAATAGACATTAAGCAAAGTGTAAAGTGATCTTCGTGATATTTCGCCTATAACCTTTTTATCCAGATTCCTGGTTTTCCAGGGAAGACCTGTAAGGAAAAAGATCCGGAGGGGATCTGCACCTATTTCCCTCAGCATATCAGTAGCCAGTACAGAATTTCCCTGGCTTTTACTCATCTTTCTTCCCTTGTCATCAAGTACAAACTCTATTGTCAGAACGTTTGAGTATGCATTCTTCCCAAAGAGGAGAGAAGATATGACGTGAAGGACATAATACCATCCTCTTGTCTGATCAATCGCCTCGCTTATGAAATCAACCGGAAGGTCTCTTTCGGGATCGAAATCTGTAGAGAATGGATATCGCATCGCGGCATAGGTCGCACTTCCCGAATCAAACCATGTGTCTATCACATAAGGTTCCCTTCTCATATCGAGTCCACATTCCGGGCATTTAAGAATTATCTTATCCACGTAAGGGACGTGGGGATCTGTTATTTTTAAGCCCGTTTCTTTCTCAATTTCAGAGAAACTTCCTATTGCACGACTGTGTCCATTGGAGCAAGTCCATATTGGAAGAGGCGTGCCCCAGTACCTGTTCCTGCTGAGCGACCAGTCTTTTGCTTCCTCAAGAAAGTTACCAAACCTGCCATTCTTGAGATTCTCGGGAAACCAGTTTATCTTCTGGTTGTTCTCACCAATCTCCTTCCTGAACCTCGAAACCCTTATGAACCAAGTGTCAAGCGGATAATATAGAAGAGGAGATTTGCATCTGTAGCAGAAGGGATACGTATGTTCTATTCTTGTGCTCCTGAAAAGTGATTTATGATCTTTCAGATATTTCAGTATTTCTCTGTCGGCATCCTTAACGAACAGTCCGTTCCATGGCATATCAGGAGAGGCAAATTTTCCAGAAAGATCAACCGGATTAAGCATTTCAACGTGCTCTCTCTTTCCCACATCAAAGTCATCAGCACCAAAAGCAGGCGCCACATGTACGATTCCTGTTCCGTCTTCCCTGCCCACAAAATTACCAGACACAACCCGAAGTGTACCAGATGGAGGTTTCAGGATTGGAATGATCTGATCATAGTTCATCCCAATCAGGTCAATTCCTTTAATCTCATTCAATAGTTCATAATCGGATCCAAAAATCTCGCTAACCTTCTCCTTCAACAGATAAAACTCCTCATTCTCGTGCCTGATCAGTACATAAGTAAAATCATGGTTGACTGCCAGAAACTCGTTTGAAGGTAACGTCCAGGGAGTTGTTGTCCATGCAAGCAGATATCTTGTAGCGAATCCTTTAATCCTGAATTTAACATACACCGAAGGATCCTTCACCTCCTCGTAACCCTGTGCTACTTCGTGGGAACTGAGCGAGGTGCCACATCTTGGGCAGTATGGAACAATTTTATAATCCTTTTCCAGAAGTTTCTTGTCAAAGAGGAGTTTCATGGCCCACCACTCGCTTTCAATGTACTCCGGTCTCATTGTTACATATGCCTTTTTGTGATCAACAGAAAATCCAATAAGCGTATCCATTTCCATCCAGTCATCAATGTATCTGAAAACGCTTTCCCTGCAATAATTATTGAATTTCTCGATACCAATTGCCTCAATTTCCTTCTTAGACTTTATTCCGAAGTACTTTTCCGCCTCTATCTCAACAGGCAGTCCGTGGCAATCCCATCCCCCGGTCCTTCGCTCAACCATGTATCCACGCATTGTCTTATACCTGAGGAAGACGTCCTTCAATGTTCTGGTCATTGCATGTCCAATGTGCGGTCTACCATTTGCGGTTGGTGGCCCCTCAAGAAAAACAAAACTTTTCCCTTTGTTGTTCAGGTTCATTATCCTGCTGTTAATATTTTTCTCTTTCCATTGTTCAGAGACCTCTCGATTTAGTTTGGCCATGGAAATATTTACGTCTACCAGTTCGTACTTCGTTTCGTGCATTTAAACTTGGGTTAATGTTATCTCCAATATTTAGATTTTTGAAAGATTCCCGGACAAATGAAAGAGTACACAAGGAATAGAAGTTCTTCCTGAACAATAAGTACTGTCCTGTTTCAAGATCTGATACTACCAATTGGGGGCATTCTTGAAAAGTGTTCATATCCTTTTCCTACAATTGGCCGCCAAGTTCTACCGTCAAAAATTATATTTTTTTCATCCCAGATCTGACCTATGAATGAAACGCTGATCTTGTTTGACTCCATTGATGAAGCAAAATCACGAAAGTTCTCATTATCAACAGTGAAGAGAAGTTCATAGTCGCCACCGTATGAAGTCGCAATATCAACGTTAGATGCTCCGGATATCTCTGAGGCTTTATTGACGGATTCATGTACTGGAATGTCGTGTTCCACGATTTTGCCTGCAAGGCCAAAATCAGACTTCATCTGATAGAGAGCAGATTTCAGTCCATCTGATAAATCTGTTAGGAACCTGGCTCCGGATTCGGTCATGATCTGTGCCTCTTTTACCCTTGGCGATATCCCCATCATCATCTCTATACCACTGACTGTGTTGTATCCAGACCTGTAGAAAACGTATCCTGATGCAGCTTTACCAAGGGAATTGGTAACCCCGATTATCTGATCTTTCCTGACATCAGATCGTTTTCTTATCTTTTCGTTTCTCTGCCTGCCTATTATGGTTCCGGAAAGTGTCATACCATTTCCTTCCTTCAGATCCCCCCCAAGTAATTCTGTATCAAAGGAACGTAGAACATGGTGCATTCCTGTTTCAATGTCCCTTAGAATGTCCCATTCAAGGGACGGATCGATCGAGATGGAAGAAAGGAATCCTATCGGGATGCCGGCCATCGCAGCAATGTCGCTAAGATTTACTGATGCAAAAAATCTCCCTATCTGCTCTCCCGTGGCACCTTTTGGAATGTTGGTCACATCACTCACTATATCAGTGGAAAACAGAAAGGATTCGTCATTGATCGGTACGATTGCACAATCATCCTTTTCCTGTTTAACCACACCTATCTTGAAGATATTGTTTATAATTTCCCTTTCGCCCAGATCGCTCAGTTTCATTGACACACCATTGAAATGCCTTTGTTAAATATAAAATGACGCGGAAGTGATTCTATCAACGAGTCTGTCATAATCACACTGGTAAGACTGTGATCCCTCAAGTGCAAGCTTGACCTGATAGTCTTCCGTTATGTTGTCGGCTATATATTTTCTCAACTTTGAGAAGTCCTGATCCAGCGAGGCATCTACAACAAGGTCCAGAAGTTCCGGATCGCCTGTATCATTGTGAACACCTCTATCGCGGTTACCCCCAGTTGGGTATGATACTACCTCCGTCCCACGTCCTTCCGACTGGATCAAAGCATCAGCAAGACTCCAGAGTCTAGGCGGCCTGTAAAGTCCTCTTTTCCAGAGATATTCAACGTAGGTGTTCCTTTGGACATTCATAGGGTTGATGGAAACATCATCAGAATATTTTGAAACCATTTCAACAGATCGAACAGTATCTTTTATTGCCTCCGTTTCAGAGATAAAAGGAGGTTTTAACAGTAGATAGGATCTTATTTCAAAGCCAAGTTTCTTAACGGTTTTGGCACTTTCCAAAAATTTTGAGTAGGTCGTCCCCTTGTTTATGGAATTCCGAATGATCATGTCATTGGTGCTTTCAACCCCTATGGCTATCCTGATTTTATCTGAGTTTGCAGCTATATTAGAGAGGTTCGTTTCGGTGAGATATTCCGTTCTGGACTCTATTAGAATCTTATCCATTCGGCTTCCTATCGCTTTAAGGAAGTATTCTCTGATTTCCATGGGAATTTCCCTGGGGTCCAGGAAACTTCCAGACGTGAATATCTTGATATTCTTTATATCGCCTATCTGATTTGACACGTAATCAATCTGCTTTTTCAGATCTGAGATACTTACAGTCCGAGAAACATCGTTGAAGTAACCGCACATGCTGCAAGACGAAAAATTATACCAGGAACATCCAGAAGTCCTGAAAATAGCCACTGCAGTTTTATCCCTGTGGCCGTTCAGTCGATCAAGTTCTTTCCATACGGATACAGGCATCTCATTCTGTCCTGATTTTAGCGTCTCAGGCATAAGTTTCTTAACCTCTTCAGCAAGCTTCCTATTAATCATTCTTACGGGCATATTGCCTGCAGTCTAAAATATTGATCTGAAAAATTTGAAAAAACATGGATAAGTTTATCAAATAATAGATGAAATTCTGTAATTAATATGCTGCTTCTTGATTAGACGGTATAAAAATATTTCTGCTGAATTTCTCCTGCAGCAGCGTTTTGTTCGGATCAGGTATAATTAATTATATTATCGAATAACGGATAAGCCAAAATGGTTTCATCCCTGAACGAAAGGTTGACAGGATCAGCCACCCTCAGAATAACCAGCGAAGTTTCAAAGCTAACCAAATCCGGTAAAAAGGTTTACAACTTTGGTATAGGTGAACCTGATTTTACCACACCTGGAAACATAATAGAAGAAGCTTTCAAGTATGCAGAAGAAGGAAAGACACACTACACACCATCCAAAGGGATTCCCGAATTGAGGCAGCAGATATCCAAAAGGCTGCTTGAAAAGAATCGTATCAGGGTTTCTCCTGACAACATAATTGTTACACCTTCAAAATTTTCCATATACATAACCATTCTCTGCATCATAGAGCCCGGAGACTCAGTAATGGTGTTTGATCCATATTATCTGACCTATCCAGATATAATAAGATTGGCAGGCGGAAAGGTTGTTAGTGTTCCAACGGGTGGTAACTATGAGATAGATTTTGATCTTGCGCAAAAACTGATCAATCCAACCGTGAAAGCGGTAATTTTCAACAGCCCTTCAAATCCAACAGGGAAAGTGTATTCTCCAGATACTGTCATGAAGCTTGCCGAATTTGTATCAAGAAATGACCTTTATCTTATTTCGGATGAGATATACGATGAAATACTGTATGAGGGGACGCTGCTTTCTCCCGGCT
>JAJYEP010000082.1 GCA_021785735.1 Thermoplasmata archaeon
AACGAGGCTTCGGTCCCGAATCTTCCAGGCATTCTGTTTAATTCTGGAATCAGCTTCAGTACTCAGGGAATCAATGTGCATTTTATCCCGCTTTATATCTATAATGAGACCCTTTACGGATATCCTTACAGCAATGCCCCCATAAGTCAATCCGATCTGCTTAGTGTTGGTTACCAGGAAAGTAATTCTTCTTCAAGTTTCCCGAACGGAATCGCTCATCTTATCTATGAATATACTGCAGTTATACCTACAGAGGGGACGAATGCTAAGCCGTCAGCTTATCTTGGGTTTCCTCCGCATGTGAATACGGTTATGATAATAACAGGCAAAGACGGGACCTTCATGGTAAACGGTCCATTTTATTCCCCTTCAAACATAAATGGGAAAACTGATAGTTTCATGGAGGCGAATTACAATTCCCTCTCATATATTATCAATGCAGAGACACTCTTCCACAGCCAGATACAGAATCAATTATAGTCAAAAGCTAAAGAGGAACAGATCAAAAATATTTTAGCAGTGAACCAAAGTAAATGCCAGGGACTGTTATCAAAGATACGTTTTTTTAGTAAGTTCTGAGGATAATTTGCGTTTCATTGGTTTTCAGTTCTTTTCTTCTTCGCGCAAATTTCCAGTTAGCCCATATAAGGTGGCCGCCACAATAATTGGGTCAATGATATTGAATATCTATTAGTATCAATTATCCGAAAATCTACGGTACCTTTACAGCAACAGATTTAACGCTGAATGACCTTATGATATCATGTTGCTGACCGTTTGTCCCTATTGCGGAACTGGATGTCAGATGAACGTTGAATTTATGGACGGGCACATTACGGTCCATGGGTACAACAGATCAAAGGTCAATCATGGAAAGTTGTGCATAAAGGGCTATCAGGGGCTTTCTTATTCGAGTTCTGTTAAAAGAATTGCCCATCCTATGATAAAAAAGGATGGCAAACTTGTCGAGGTACGCTGGGGCGAAGCTCTTGATTATGTCGCTTCCAGGCTCAACCTGATCAGGAATTCATACGGTCCGGATGCGGTTGCCTTTCAGTCTTCTGCTAAATGCACGAATGAAGAAAATTATCTTATGCAGAAGATCGCGCGCCTTTTCGGGACGAATAATGTCGATCATTGTGCAAGGAGCTGTCACAGTTCCACCGTGGCTGGACTCATCCGGACCCTTGGAACAGCAGCAGCTACAGGTTCCATAGAGAGCCTGAAGGACAGCAAAACCTATTTCGTGATAGGATCAAACACTACAGAGCAGCATCCTATCATCGGTACGACAATGATTAACGAGACAAGAAGAGGGAAGCACCTCATTGTTGCAGATCCAAGGAGAACAAAAATGGCTCTGAACGCCGAGGTTTTCATGCAGTTCATGCCAGGTTCGGATGTCGCTCTCCTGAACTCCATGATGAATGTTATTCTCAAGGAGAAGCTTTACGACGAAGAATTTATAAAAGCAAGAACTGAGAATTTCGATGAGTTTGCGAAGGAGATTGAAAAATATGATCCAGCAGTTACAGAATCAATCACGGGAGTATCACCAGATCTGGTGGTGAAGGCTGCCAGACTCTATGCCTCGGAAAAACCTTCTGCAATTCTCTATGGAATGGGAATAACACAGCATATTCATGGTACAGAAAATGTAATGAGTGTTTCAAACCTTGCATTGCTCACGGGTAATCTGGGAAAGAGAGGTTCAGGAATATTCCCCCTGAGAGGGCAGAACAATGTCCAGGGATCTAGTGACATGGGATCGCTGGCAGAGTTTTATCCGGGATATGTGGCGGTAGGCTCTGACATATCAAAGTTTGAGGAATTATGGCAGTCAAAGCTTCCAAATAAGGTGGGACTGACACTATCAGAGATGTTTGATGCCGCGTGTTCAGGAAAACTGAAAGCGATTTACGTGATGGGCGAGAATCCTGTCATCACAGAAGCCAATTTATCCGAAGTGGAAAAAGGAATCAGAAATCTAGACCTTTTCGTGGTTCAGGACATATTCCTGACAGAAACAGCGGAAATGGCCGATGTTGTACTTCCTGCAGCTACGGCACTTGAAAAGGAAGGTACATTCACAAACACTGAAAGAAGAGTTCAGAGAATAGTGCCAGTCAAAGACCCTCCTGGTGAGGCTAAGCAGGACTGGTGGATATTGAGCGAACTTTCAAGAAAACTTCTTGGTTTAAAGGGATATGATTCTCCACAGGAAATATTCGAGGAGATCAGGAAGGCTATACCGAACTATTCCGGTATCAGCTATGATGAAATTTATCCCTTAGGCAAACAGTGGCCAGTGAATAAATCCAATCCAAACGGCACAGAAATTCTCCACATGGAAAAATTCACCAGAGGGCTTGGCAAATTCGTACCGGTGCAGTTCAAACCTCCATCTGGCGTAGCCAGCAATGATTACCCATTCATACTCACTACCGGACGGAATTATTTTCACTGGCATTCTGGCACCATGACAAGGAGAAGCGACATTCTCGAGAGGGAATCACCAAGTCCATATGTGGAGATAAACATGGAGGATGCCAAGAAATTGAATATTAGAAACGGGCAGGTAATAGGTGTGGAATCGTCTCTTGGAAAGGTATCACTTCCTGCAAGGACAACAGACGGGATACCTGAAGGCATAGTGTTCATACCATTCCATTTCAAGGAAGCGAGGGTCAATGCACTTGTAGGCGACAATCTTGATCCATATTCCAAGATACCTGAATTCAAGGTTGTTGCTGTAAAGGTGATCCCATGATATTCGTCATGAACAGATCAGAGATGGAAACACTATTCCAGAGGATCCATAGCGATTATGAAACATTTGGAGCAGTTAAGGAATCCGGTGAGGTTGTATTTGACAGAATAGGCAGTTTCTCGGAAGTTTCAGATGAAAAGAGCAGTTATGCCCCGAAGGATTTCCTGATCACCAGATCAGCGAATATACTCGAAGTTCCAAAGCCCGAAAAGAAGGCTATTTTTGGAGTCAAAAGCTGCGATCTTCGCGGATTCCAGATAATGGATCTGCAGATTCTTGGAAAAGATATGTCCTACACGACAAGGAGGCAGAACACTCTCTTTGTTAACTTCGTCTGTACTGAAATGTGCCACGGCGGTTTCTGCACAGCCTTCGGAGGTCCTGTACTGAATGAATACGACATACAGGTGATGCGCAGCGGCGATGAATATTATGTGCAGGCATCTGAGAATTTTAA
>JAJYEP010000025.1 GCA_021785735.1 Thermoplasmata archaeon
AAGGATAGGTAGGGATTTGAACCCTAGTAGATGGGATCTGCAGTCCCACGCATGACCTCTCTGCCACCTATCCATTGTAAGTCCTAGGATGCGCTTATCGCTAACAGATATAAATTATTTCATTCATGATGCTATAGCTGTATGTGCCTAGGTTCCTGTTGATGATTAACGATTCAGGTGTAGACAAAGACCTGATAGAAAGTTTGGCCAACACCAGGTGGGTGATAATCAGGAAAAAGTCAACAGGGGTGGAAGTCGATATTTCAACAGATCACGAGGATATGATCGACAGGATCAATGGGGTCTATAAAATACAATATGTCATTAATCTGGATAAACGCCCAGATATTGTTCCAGACTGGACTATGAATGACATTCTCAAGTATATTTCGTCAATGTTCAGGGAAGAGCGGTACTGGGAAACTCACGAATTTCTGGAAAATTACTGGAAACTGTTCACAGGAGGTAAAAGGATGTTTATTCACGGTCTCATTCTTGTATCAGTTTCAATGGTGAAACATCAGATGGATCAGGAAGATGAGGCCCGCAGGATTTACCGTCGGGCTTTGGACATGCTTTCTGACTCGCACAGCAAATATTTGAAATATCTTCATTTTCCTGATCAATTTCAGTATCCCGTGTTTATTGATTTAAGCAAATCTGATTGAGCACATCCGGCAAACCAGTATCCGGAATAATTTCAACAAAGTATTTCAAATGCTTATGCATTCCACGCTAAATGAACAAGATAGTTGATCTGCTCAATGGATCCATGAACGGAAAAATTGCTGAGATCAGGGGTTGGATTTATAGAATCCGGAGCAGCGGTGCTCTCTGCTTCATAGTTCTGAGAGATTCTTCCGGAATAATTCAGGCAGTGGGTTCCAGGAACACACTGGGCGAGGAAAAAATGAAGGATCTGGTATCCCTGACAATTGAAAGCAGCATTTCCATAACGGGCACCGTGAGGCAGGATCCCAGAGCAATTACTGGATACGAACTTGACATTTCAGATTTCAGGATCTACCAGCGGAATGAAAATTTCCCCATCACGAAGGATAAGGGGGAGGAATTTCTGCTTGACATGAGGCACCTCTGGCTGAGAAGCAGGGAAATGACATCAATAATGAAAATTAGAAGCACAGCCTTCAAGGCATTTTCTGATTTTTTCTACAGCAACGGCTACTACCAGACCCAGGGACCCATGATGGTTTCTACAGCAACCGAAGGTGGTTCGACGCTCTTCAAGCTGCAGTTCTTTGGGGAAGAGGTAAGCCTTGCACAGAGTTCCCAGTTTTATCTCGAGGTTATGATGTTCAGTCTGGAGAAAGTCTTCACAATAGCCCCAAGCTTCAGGGCTGAGAAATCAAGAACGAGACGGCACCTCACCGAATACTGGCATGCAGAGGGCGAAGCGGCCTGGTACAGCAACGAGGACATGATGAAGGATGAAGAGAAGATGATTGAGTATATCGTTTCTGAAGTCCTGAAGAGCAACAGGGAAGATCTTGAACTTCTCAAAAGAGATATATCAAAGCTGGAAACCGTAAAGGCACCTTTTCCAAGGATACGATACTCAGATCTGATAAAGATGAGCAATGAATGGGGGATGTCCCTGAAATATGGGGACGATCTTGGAGCTGATGAGGAGAGGGAGATAACAGTCCACTTCGACAAGCCTGTTTTTGTGACGCATTACCCGGAAGCGCTCAAGACATTCTATCACAGGCCTGATCCAGAAAGTCCGGGTGAAATCCTTTGTCACGATCTCCTTGCACCGGAGGGATTCGGTGAAATAATAGGCGGCGGTGAGAGAATATGGGACCTGAACGAACTTCTGGAAAAGATCAAAAAGTACGACCTCAACCCTGATGATTATTACTGGTACGTGGACCTGAGGAGATATGGAAGCATCCCACACTCCGGTTTTGGGTTGGGAATGGATCGGCTGGTATGGTGGATATGCGGCCTTGAATCAATAAGGGAAGCCATCCCATTCCCGAGAACAATCAGGAGAATAAAACCGTGACATCACCTGCCACCATTCCCGGAGAGAGTCACAACAGCCGGATGTAAAGAGGGTGATTATGATTTGCAATCAGATTTTGTCCTGGCGTTGAAAGGGGAGAATCATGACCGTATACCGGTCTGGTTCATGAGGCAGGCCGGAAGATATCTTCCATCATACAATAAGATACGCAGCACCCACTCAATAAGGGATATCTGCAGTGACCCTGCCATTTCATCCGAGATAACATATGATCCGGTCTCTGAGATAGGTGTGGATTCGGCGATAGTTTTCTCTGACATACTTCTGCCCTTAGAGGCTATGGGTCTGCATATTGATTATCTGGAAGGGACAGGTCCGGTTGTCGAAAATGTGAAGAAAGACGGGGTTCTACGGATCGATTCTTACGACCCAGATGCTGACAGATACAAATCCTGGGAAACAATCAGGATATTCCGGAAAAATCACGGAGATATTCCGATAATAGGGTTCTGTGGAGGCCCTGTCACCATAGCTTCATACGCAATGAACGGGAAAGCCGACAGAGAACTTGCCAACTTCAGAAGATTAATGCATGCAAAAACTCGCCAGGTATCTGAAATACTCTCAGAACTGAAAGAGATGATAATAGCCAATGCCAGGGAACAGATAAGGGCAGGCGCGGATGCAGTGCAGATATTTGAAAGCTGGGCGGGGAGTCTCTCAAGGGACGAATACCAGAGGACAATACTTCCGATTCACAGAGAAATATTCAGCGAGATAGGAAAAGTGCCAACGATACTTTTTTCGACTGCCTCTCATCACCTGATTCGCATGCTCACTGCAACGGGAACTGATTTCATATCGATCGACTGGCGGGAGAACCTTCCGGAAATATCATCGGAAATACCGCATGAGATCGGTATCCAGGGAAACCTTGATCCCATGCTTGCAGAAAGCTTTCCGAAGGAAGCTTTCGGTGAAGCCAGGAGGATTACCGAATCCATGAAGGACAGGAACAGATACATCTTCAACCTTGGCCACGGCGTGCTTCCCGGGACCGATCCTGCTACGCTTCGGGAAATAGTGAATATAGTGCATCAGACGGAGAGGATCAGATGAAGACAGCGGTTCTGCTGATGTCATATGGAAGCCCGGAAACAATGGACGAAGTGATGCCATATCTTGCGGGAATTTATCATGGCAGGCCGGTTCCAGGATATGCCGTGGAAGAGAATACCAGGAAATATGCCATGGTGAACGGGATATCGCCATCAACTGCGATCATGAATTCTCTTCTGGACAAGATGAACATCTCCCTTGAAAAATATGATGCAAAGGCATTTCTTGCCAACAAACACTGGAAACCATGGCTCCAAGATGTGATTCCAGCAATTGCCTCAACGAACGCTGAAAGGATAGTGGGCCTTCCAATTTTTCCATTCAAATCAGAGAACGTCAGATCTTCCTACCTGACTCCTCTTATGGAAGCCGCCAGCAAAACCATTTCCGGAAGGGAGATAGAATTTATAAACGGTTTCTCGGAAAATCCAATGTTTGTGAAGATGTGGAAAAATATCCTCAAAGGTGAAACGGAGTCTAATGAAAATATGAAGCTCGTTTTTTCGGCACACAGCCTTCCGACGGAGAATAATCAGGAACGGGACTATGAAGAGGCATTCATGAAAGCATCTGAAGAAATCGCTCGAAGCCTGGGAATTGACAGTTACATCACCGGCTTCCAGAGCAGAGGCAGGTACGGAAACACATGGCTCGGTCCATCGCTTGAGGAGGCCTGCGGGTCATTAAAGGCCGGAGATCGTCTGCTCGTTGCACCCATCGGCTTCTGCTACGAGCACATGGAGGTTCTCTATGATCTGGATCGCGAGTTTGCCTCGTTCCTGTCAGGAAGAGGCATAGGGTATAAAAGATCACACCTGCCTGACGACAGCAAAGATTTTGTTAAGCTCCTTATGAATACGGTAAAGATTGGCGCTCCCATGAGGGTCGATGATGAATGAAAAACCTGAATGTTTTTGCTTATAACGTGAAAGATGCAGTCAAAGAGATATCCAAAAAGGGGACAGAGAGCGATATCGCGCTTTATAACCGGAAGGATGACAACGGAATAATGACTGTGTTAGAGCCATCCAGATACCCGGAAAAGATTTCCTCGCTCACAGATTCCCTGTATCCTTCAGATATCTGCATAATCGGTGTCACCAAGATAGACAGAGAACTTGGTGAGGTGATTGTAGCCGCCGATCTCATGGGAAAACGGAGGGCGATATTTATGCCCCAGGTTGAGGTTGACAGAAACATTCTGAAGAAAATTATTTCGTCAACCGGCATCGATGATTACGTTATATTTGATGGAAAACCCATGGATCTTGTTTCGACTGCGTGGGGAATGAAGATCGGAAGGAATGAAAGCGGGTCTGAGATCATTGTGGATCACAGCTTCATGGTTAAGAGCGTGGGAACAGTAGCTCTTGGTTTTGTAATGGGCGGTGAGGTCAGGAAGCACCAGGATCTCTATGTGTCAGATTCATCCAAGAAGGCACAGGTGAGGTCGATACAGATGCAGGACGAGGACCAGGAATCTGCTGGTCCCGGCTCAAGAGTCGGTCTTGCCCTCAAGAATGTGGGAACTGATGATGTCACAAGAGGCACTGTGCTGAGCGGTACGGAGATCAGTATGAATGGAAATTTCGAGGGTGAAATAATGTTTCACAATTCAATAAAAAACAGGCCCGGCGGCAAAACGGAGATCTTCGTTTCCGACTTCATGAGATTCCAGAGAGGTTTCAACGACAGTTCCGGAACAGTTCTCGACAGGCCGATCCCAACAGTGAAAGATTATGCAGTTCTGTCCAGCCAGACCGTAACGCCAAGGGTTTTTGGAAAAATCAAGATACGGTGAGGCTCAGGGCGCTCCCATTATCTTCTTTCTTATCATCTCTTCAGAACCGATATCATGCCTGACGTAGTATCTGCCCCTTATATGAGACAGGTTCTGTTCCACAAGTTCAGAGGCGTGGCTAATGGTATCCGATTCTGCAATCACCGCAAGTGCCCTTGAGGAACTCATCATAACAGAATCCATGGTGCCGGATACCGATGCGTAATATATCCTGACTCTCGGGTCACGTATCTCCTCAATTGTAAGTTTCTCCGGTTCAGGCTTGCTCCCGTATCCAACGGGAACAATGTATTTCAGGGTGGTCGCAACATCCCTGAAATCCACGAACTGCGGTAGCGTGCCATCGGTGATCCTGAAGAGTATCTCCGTGAAATTATCGTTGAGTGTGGTCAGGACATTGATGCCCTCAGGATCAGCAAACCTTGCATTGATTTCTATAATCCTGGGGCCAGTTGACGTCTGCATGAACTGGGCATACATGATCCCCCTGAAAAGGTTCCCCTCGGATTTCATGCTCCTGACCACATCGGAAACAATGCTTCTGGCAGTTTCAAGCGTGGGACTTCTTATGAATGGAAGGGAGTGATCGCTGTCCGTGATTGATCCCATTCCTCCGGTGTTTGGGCCAATGTCACCATCGTAAGCTCTCTTGTAATCCTGGGCAAGAGGCATGGGGGCCACGTGATCTCCATCAGTGAATGCCTGAAGGGAAAATTCCTCACCCCGAATCTTCTCTTCAATCAGTACTCTGCCATCATTCCTGAGAACATCGGCAGCGTAACGAAGTCCTTCTGCCGGCGTGGAGAAATGATCCCCCATAACCCTGACGCCCTTCCCGCCTGTCAGGCCTATTGGCTTGACCACAAAAGGTTCGCTGTATGAACTGATGAACTTCTCAAGCTCCTCCATATTAGTGAATGTGCGGTTGAACAGATTACCCCTTATGGAATGCCTCTGAAGCAGGTTTCTCATGTATTCCTTCGATGTCTCTATTCTGGCAGCAGAAAGTGACGGAGACGCGACGGGTATCCCACTCTGCCAGAGCCTGTCAGCAAGGGGGGTGTTGAGGACCGGATCAGGTCCGATTATAGCCAGATCGAGATGCCTTTCGACTGCAAATTTCAGTATTTTTTCGTAATCTGTCTCTTCAGAGGTCACATGTTCTTTGCTGAGCCTCATTATGGAAGGATTCTGATTCTTCGATACGGAGAACACCTCTGATCCGGATCTCGTCAGTGCGCGGCAAATTGCATCCTCCCTTCCTCCCCCTCCCACCAGCAGCACTCTGGTCAGTTCACCTCGCCCCCCGTATCATTTCTGATGGTTTTCTGGATGTCATTCTCGGAAATATTGAAATATGAATAAAATTTCTTCGTGATCCTGTACAGATCTGTATTTCGGTATTTTTCTGATGAGATAAGGCCGAGTCTGGAAAATTTTTCAACTGCATCTCCATAATCTTCACCAAAGTTTGTTCTCAGGTCCCCTCTCTTGCAGTTCGGATGTGCAGCGATATAAGTTATGATGAGGAGTTCCTCACTCCTGAATTCAGGTTCTGCAACGGGAATCACTGTCTCCAGGTACTCTTTCCTGAGCTGAATCTTGTACCTGATCCCGGATCTCTTCACATAAAGTGCAGAATTTCGCTCATCAAGGGATCTGGAAAGTTTCCTCAGCTCCTTGGTCACGAGATTTTGATCTTCATTGAGGATCTGTGCCATGTCCGATATGCTCACAGGATGCTCTGATGCATAAAGAATGGCTTCTATTCTGGCTCTTAGATCCATGATGTTGTATTTACACTTTTTATATATTATTTTCTTGTTGAATTATTGACCGAAATGAGAAATATAATAACGGCAGTTCATATGCTTTTTAGAATATGAGTGTAACGGGTGTTTTGGTCCAGGATTCTCAGGGTATACTTCTCGGGATCGTGCTTATACTGTCCATATTCCTTCTGGCAATCGCAGTCAGGGCATGGAGAAAGAGCCACATACGGGCAATGGGCTTTCTTGCAGGGTCCTTTGTTGCGATAATCATTGGCGATATCTTCCTTTCGCTGGCCTTCATCGGATATCTGACTGCATCCACCGGAACAATTCTGGCCTTGCTGTTTCTAGCAGTGTTGCTTATCTTCTATTATGGCGTAATGAGGGGTATAAGTTAGTTGAACAAGCCTGAAACCACGAGGGAATCTATTATCAATACGGTCAAAGAAAACCCGGGACTTCATTTCAGGGAACTTCAGAGAAGAACCGGGCTGGCAGTGGGGCAACTTGAATACCACCTTTACCAGCTGCAGAAAGACAGCAGGATAACCACAAGACAGGATGGAAAGTTAGTACGTTATTTCTCAAACGAAAGCGGGAATGCGGAGGAGCGGAACATCTCTTATCATATGCGGGGCAGAGTGTCGAGAGAAATAATTATAGATCTCCTTAAGAAGAACGAGAGGACTATAAACGACCGGAACAAAAATGACGAAAAATTCATGCGAATTATTGAAACGATGATAAAGGACGGCTTGATAGAGAAAAGCGACGAGAACAGTGTAACTACTATCAGGTTGAGGAACAGGCAGGCACTTCTCGCATTCCTGAATAAATACAGGGCAAGTTTCCTGGATTCGCTCGCATATACGATGCTGGATCTCTTCGAAACAAGGTGAAAAATTTTACCGCCAGGAAAGCATCGTGAAACCTGGTTAAACTGTTTGAGTGAAATATGAGATTAAAATTTTCTTCTCCTGTATGCTGAATAAGGTAATGCAATAAGCGCGATTCCAATCACCAGCCCAATGGAGAACAGTTCAGAGTGCAGCACTATAAAGTTGACAATAGGATTCTGGTAATACACGAAAGATCCGGGCCCAAGAGAGATTCCAGGCACTGTGATATAAGGGTCCTGAGATATGGACCTGGTGTTGTTGGGGAGAGCGTATGAATAGATGAGCAACGCACCATCTTTTATGTCCCTTGGTGAAGAGAAATTGAGCTGGGCTTTTTCGTTACCGTTGAGGCTGTAAACTTCAGGCCACCAGTACAGGAATTTGGAATGGCTGAGGCCATTGGAATCAAAAAGTGCAACACCCGAATAGTTTTCGGTGGTATTTTTTTTGAATATTCCCTGAAATGTTGCGGGCAGAAGGCCTGAATTGTTGTAAATGCCCCTGACTCTCTCTATCATAATCAATCTGCCGCCATTGGCAATACTATTGTTGAAAACAATATTGAAGGAAACCTCAATGGTGGAGTTATCCAGAGGATAGTTTTGTTCGAAACCCGCTGTGCTGTTAATGGCGGTCAGGTTCAAAGGCGAAGTGTAATGCGATACATTCACGTAAATTTCCGCATTTATGGAGGGAAACGGCGTAAAGTAGAAATTCCCGTAGCGACCAAAACTGGAGCCAAATGTGGTATTATTGAACACAGTTCCGTTTATATCCATTGTATGAAATGGCTGAAAGGTGGCCGGAAGTGAATAGGACACGTTGCCGCCAGGTAGTTTTGAGATATTCCACGTCTCGTTGCTGAACTCCAGGTAATATGGAACTTTCATGAACTGATTCCCTTCGAACATTACCGGAAGTTGGAAGTTTTCGTTGACCAGCAGAACAATCGCAGTAAAGTCGAAAGAAAGTGAATCCCCTCTTGAGATATTGATCTGCAGTGCGGGGGTTCTGTCAAGACGCACCTGCATCCCACTGTTACCGGGACTGCCGGCATAAACGCCTGATGAAGAAATCAACAAAACCATTGTGATAACAGCGAAAAACGGGATCAGATATTTCTTCACAATCTAAATATTAGTGCTGGAAATAATTTATTTTTGGTACAAAAACCATGGAACTCAGAGGAATTCTTCCTCAAGTTCAAGCATAACTTCATTCAGGACTTCCTCAAAGGTCATTGCACTGAACTCTCTCAGGCCACCGATTTCTGTCCTGAGTTTTGCTATATAATCCTCATCTTCCTTTACAAATTCAATGTTGCAAATCAGTTCCTGCATGAAAATCCTTTTGCCCCATAGACAGCATATAGAAATAGTTTACCTTCGATATCAAGGGGGAAAGGCCAAAGTTGGCATGGAACTCAACCAGGATAAATAAGCCAATGTTCAAACAGCCGGGTTTTCTCTGGCGACAGCTGTCAGCGTAACGACCGATGAGGCAAAAACAAATTGATCACATAACTAATTTAACAGAAGGTGATTCGGGCATGTGTTCATAATTCGCTACTCCGAACTTGGACTGAAAGGCCCAAGGGCAAGATCTCAGATGGAGGGCAGACTCATCGCCAATCTGACGGAGAAACTGAGGAAAAAAAATATTTCCGCGGAAATCAGAAAAGAATCGGGAAGGATATTTCTCTACAGTGATGCCAGTACCCCTGAGGTGTCTGAGTGCATCTCAGGCATTTTTGGCATCAAGTCGTTTTCTTATGCTGAGGAGACGGATTTCAATTCTCTGGAGGACATAATCTCACACGCAAAGGAGAAATTCAGTGCTGAAGTATCAGGGAAAAAATTTGTTGTGCGTGTCAGGAGGTTCGGTGAACATCAATTCACATCGATCGATGTGGAAAGGGAGGTAGGGGGTGCACTTTTCCCGTATTCTTCAGGAGTTTCCATCAAGAATCCGGAGGTCAGGATATTCATTGAGATACGAAAGAAAAAGGCATACTATTTTGATAACATAAATCGTGGTCCCGGAGGTCTTCCACTTGGTTCACAGGGAAAAGTGGTATCTCTCATGTCCGGCGGCATAGATTCGCCGGTCGCAACATGGATGATTATGAAAAGAGGTTGTCCTGCTGACATTGTATTCGTATCTCTTGCACATCCCGTGGACACCATAGAGTTCACAGAACAGCTTATCAGATTCTGTGACAGGTGGTGCAACGGCTACGACCCTTACGTACATATTGTCGATGGATCGGTGATAGTCCAGAGTCTCAACGACAGCCAGCTATTCACTTATCCAAACGTGTCATTCAAAAAGGTACTTTACAGGCTTGCAGAAAGGATATCCAACGAGTCAGGGTCTTACGGTATTGTGACCGGTGAATCAATCGGTCAGGTATCTTCCCAGACAGTCGAAAACCTTTATTCACTGAGCATGTCAATTCATGTGCCTGTTTTCAGGCCGCTGGTTGGGATGGATAAGGATGAGATAACGTTGAAATGCAGCAAAATCGGAGCGCTCCCCATGGAGAGCCTGGGTGAATTCTGTTCAATATTTGCAAAAAATCCTATCACAAAAATTCGGCCTGATCAGCTTGATAAGGATATAGTCTCGGATCAGATGATTGAAAATATTTTGGCGGGTGAAACAGTTCTCAGGGGGTCAGAGATTGGACAGTATCATGATCAGTTGGTCAGAGAAAATGCTGCAAAAACCACCATTGAATCTCCGGACTTCATAATCGATCTGAGAAACAAGGAGGACTATAATCAGTGGCATTATCCAGGCGCTATTTCACTAAGTCTCAATGATCTCACCAGATTCTCTTCAGAGAATCCAGGAAAGAAATACCTGCTCTACTGCAAGAAAGGTCTCCAGAGCGCAGCCGGCGCTGTGATGCTATCCAAACTGGGGAACGAGGCAATGTTTGCCAACATTGAATACATGAAGAATATGAAGCGGAGGAAGGAATAATCTCATCTCTTTGCAGCGGCATCAAGTGCCAATTTCACTGCCTCCTCTGCGGAACTGGCTTTAAGGAAGACACCTTCGTTGTCCTTTCTTGTCTTTATATCCATTGATCCAATCGCGACCACGGTTTTTCCTTCTGATATCGCAAAGTAAGCCTCAGTGTGTGTTCCAGTCGAGCCATCTATCGCTATCACGGCTTCTCCACCTCTGACCACGAGGAAATCCCTGGCGAATCCTATGCCGGTGGGAATACTAGCTGTCAGGTACTGGTTTGCATTCTTCCTGTCCATCCCGGGAAGGATTCCTATTGAAATACCGCCGTTTTCGTGGACACCCTTAGCTACGCACTCCATGACGCCTGTGAGACCACCGCACACCACAATGGCATGGTTCTGTGCAAGAAGCTTCCCCACCTTATATGCAATTTCACAATACTCCTGCGTGACCAAACTTCCTCCGATCACCGAAATGTAAACCATGGAAAGTGAATCACTGACGGGATTACAAACATTGTTATTTTTAAATAATACTACATAATACTTATTAACTAATCCATATTCAATATCAGAAATGGAACTGGCGGACGAGAGAGAGGAAGTAAAGGTGATCCATCCTGTAGATTTTGCAGAACTGATGGAAAAGGCCGGATTAGATAAAACCATGGTGATCGATGTCAGGGAACCGTGGGAGTATGAAAGCAATTCCGGGCATGTGCCAAAGTCTCTTCTTATACCAATGATGTCCATACCGGATAAACTGGATGAAATCAGGAAGCACAAAGACAAGCATATCGGTCTCATATGCCACTCAGGAGAGAGAAGCTACTACGCCTGCCAGTACCTCATGGAAAACGGAATAAAGAACGTCTATTCAATCGACGGCGGCATGATAAAATGGTCAAGATTTGGTCTCGATCTTGAGTTCTCCGGGGAATAATCTTCACATAACCGGTTCTTTCAACCTGCCACAAATATAATTGTATTGATCATATACATCCGCCATGTACGTTATCTCCGGAAAGAAAGGAAAAGGATTTATTGACACCGAAGAAGGCAAAATCAGGATTGGCCACGACACAATACCCGTGAAACCAACATTCGTAATTGATCCCGGGGACAGGATCACCGTGAAGGGAAATGAATACTGTGTCTTGCCTTTTAATCCAACTTTTTCTGGGGACATATCTGAAAGGGGGCCCCAGATAATACAACCATACGATGCTGCAGCAATCATATTCTATTCGGGCATCGGCCCTGGCTCAAAGGTGATAGAATCAGGAAGCGGATCCGGAATTCTCACATCATTCATACTCTGGACAATAGGCGAAAGGGGAGAACTGAAGTGCATAGACATTAATGAAAAGAACCTTCAGCTCACCAGTGATAATATCAGGAGATTTGGCATTCGCGGGAATGTCAGCTATGTCCATGGAGACATCAGGAGTTACAGCGAAGGAAAGGGAAACGATTCCATAATCCTTGATATACCTGATCCATGGCTTGCGCTGGAAAGCTGCTCAAAACTCCTTAAAAACGGAGGCTCGATTGTGACTTACTGTCCCAACTTCAACCAGACAGAAAAGACCGTTCTTGCAATGGAAAAATATGGTATCTATCACAGGTTAAGCTTTGAGTTGATAAAAAGAGACCTCATAGTGAGGGAAGGATCGACCAGGCCTGATGACATCGCGATCGGTCATACCGGTTTCATATCGGTCGGATACAAGGTGGTGCAGAACAACCTCAGTATATTCTGATTCCAAATGTTGATGACATAATTTCGCACCTTAAGCGTCTGTCGCGGTGATCATGGTATATACACACATTATAATATACTGACGAACCAGACAGTGCGGTTTCTGCACGACAGATTCGGTCAATGATATTTAAACAAATTTAGGCATAATTACTATATAGTATAACCGAATAAAAAAACTTATGGCACTTAATAATCAGGCACAAATAGTAACTCGTCCAGAGGTTGATGAAAGTCATAAAATGTCAGATTGGCACAGATACATGGGTGCCCTTGGATCCATGGTAAAGTCGAGGCTAATTACGCATAAACCATTCTTCCTTGCACACGCAATGACCTTTGGTTGCAACTCAAGATGCAAAAGCTGCACTTACTGGAAAAACACTCCACGTATGAAGGAGGATCTGTCCACCGAGGGAGTTTTCCAGCTGCTTGATGAAGCATATGATGCAGGCATGCGCGGTTATTACATGTTTGGCGGAGAACCGCTCATAAGGAGGGATATAGGCAAGATCACGGATTACGCAAAGGAGAAAGGTTTCATCACCGTCATGAACACCAATGGATCGTTCCTGGAGAAAAAGGCACATGAACTGGAGAATCTTGATTTCGCATTTGTTTCAGTCGATTATTATAATGAATATGACGATTTCATAAGGGGAAGGCCCGGTACATTCAACGAAGTCATGCGGGGCATAGATGCAGTGAAGAAGATTGGCAAGACCAAGGTGTCCCTTGTCACAACGATCAGCAGACTAAACTGGGATGCAATAAGGCCCATGGCTCAACTGGCGCAGAATCTGGGGATAGGCATATCATTCAATTCAATAGAACAATCGCTTGATTTCGGCCAGACAGACGAAACCACGACGCCGAACTTTGAGATAGGGCTCGAGGATGGAAAACTCCACAAGTTCTACGAGATACTTCTGGACCTGAAAAGGGAGGGATACCCGCTGATGGAGACAGAAGAGGTCCTGGAGGACTTCGTTGCCGGAAAACCTTGGACGTGCCACTTTCCAAAGATGTTTGTTTACGTGACACCCGACAAACAGATTTACAACTGCGACTACACATACGCATACGATTTAAGGAAAGGGTCGTTCAATGAATATTTCGACAGCCAGGATTTCAAGGATTATGTCCGTAAGTCTGAGACATGCAACAGATGTGTCCGTACATGCGTGAGAGGTTATTCATACACTTACAACCTGTGGCCAAGGCAGCTCTGGGGACTCGCAGGAGAGGCCAGAAATCTGTTCAATAAACCGTCTATAGCTGGTAACGAAGACCTGCAGGCACGAATGGAATTTGCCATCAAACAGGGTGTCAACGCGCAGAACAGAATGAATTAGACCCCTATGTTCAGTGGGTCCAGCTGCATATTTTTGTAAACCCTTCAACTAATTTTTTTAAATATAAGTTAGAATATTTTGCATTAAACATTCCGTTTGAAAAATTGGAAATCCCGGCTTCCGGATTTGAACCAGAGACCTGCGGATTACGGCGGTATTCCTATTCCGGATTTTCCTCTACAGTCCGCCGCTCTACCAACTGAGCTAAGCCGGGGTTAGACGAGATATGCTTTGCTCTATAAAATTTTATGTTTGTATCCGGAAATGAGGTATGTAAGATTCAGGTTCAGTTGTGTCGAAGGTAGAAAAAGTTATGTTCTTATTATCATACCTAGAATTCAACTAGGTTAGATTACACAGTTTCTATTATTTAGGTGATGATAAATGTCAGGGGTATATGACGATAAAGATGAGGGAATGGAAGTTTCCGCGGTCACGAGTTCGCTTAAGAAATTTTATGAGGGAAAGATAGTCACTGCACTTGTGGGCATCAAAACAGATGTCAACAGGGTCGATCAGGTGGCAAAAAATCTATCAGGAAATAAGGGAGTGGAGGATATTTTCATCGTGACAGGAGACTTTGATATCATCATCAAGGTAAGATTCCCGGAATTCTGGAATCTGCAGGAATTTCTCGTGGAGGAATTGAGCAAATTGCCCGGAGTGAAGGAATCAAAAACAATGATGGTCCTTTCAACAATAAAGGATATGGGAAGAACATTCGGGAGGTAATAAAGTGAACAAACAACTATTTGATGAGGTGATAAACCTGCTGGACGAGTTGTCCCAGGACACATCAGTACCCAAGAACGTGAGGAAGCATGCATCAGACTCGAAAACGGTCTTAAACAGGGCCAGTCAGAGTCTTGACCTTAGATGCGCCACAGTGATTTCGAAACTGGACGAACTGACCAACGATCCAAACGTACCGCAACTCGGCAGAACTTCGCTGTATACCATAATAAGCAAGCTGGAAGCTCTGGCCAAATCCTGAACGCAAAGAGACCGAATTTTTAATATATAACAATAAATATTTATATTATTAATAAATTAAGCATGGATAGTTATGGTAATTTCTGAAGAAAGCAACAAGTTGGCGAAATACCTCATAATATCAGACATACCGAGAAGCGTTGCGTACACCCTGGTATACATAAGGGACAAGGGCGAGATCACGAGCGTTGAAATAGAGAGGGAAACAAGCCTGAGGCAGCCCGAGGTATCAATTGCCATGCAATGGCTAAGGAGAAAAGGCTGGATCAATAAACGTAACATGAAGAAGGAGGGAAAGGGCAGACCCATTCATGGATACAAACTCTCCAAAACATTCAACGAGATACTTGAGGAAATCATACAGGATCTGAGCAACAAGATAGGCGAAATAAACCAGACTATTGCGGAGCTCAAGAGCTATCAGAAGCAGTAGATTCTCTGTTGAAAAATTTCTCTAAAAAATTATTTTATTGTTTTCTGTTGAAGTTCACTACCTCAATATTAGATTCCCTGCCCAGCAGCAGTGTGTTGGCAAGGTTCGTGAATATTCCAACCTCAACAACCCCCGGGATCATCTTTATGTTCTGTTCCATGTGAACGGGATTCGATATTATTCCGAAGTGGCAGTCCAGTATGAGGTTCCCGTTGTCAGTGTAAAAATTCCCCTCGTCTCTGAACTTGCATATTCCTCCCAGCCTTTCCAGGTTGTAACGGGTATTCTGAGAAAGAAATGGATTGACCTCGACGGGAATTCCGAAATTCCCTATACCCTCGGGATGCAGCTTTGTGCTGTCCGCAATAATGATGACCTTCCTGCTGTTGTATGCAACGATTTTCTCCCTGAAAAGGGCACCTCCACCGCCTTTGATCATGTTTCCATTGCCATCTATCTCATCGGCCCCGTCAACATCAACATCAATTTTCGATACGTTGTCGAAAACCTGTATCCCCAAGGATTTTGCCATATGTTCAGTATTCTTGGACGTTGCCACGCATCGCACCGAAAGGCCCTGTCCAATTTCCTCTGCAAGCCTTTCTATGAAGAACTTTACGGTGGTCCCTGTTCCGAGTCCGACCACGTCACCCTCTTTCACATAATTGAGTGCTGCATATGCTGAATTCTTCTTTTCCATTTCTGTGTTCATGTGATAGTATATTTTTCATTTGGATTTAACAATAGT
>JAJYEP010000026.1:0-12645 GCA_021785735.1 Thermoplasmata archaeon
CGCTGGAGAATGTCTAGAAAACAAGCATTTTCTTTAAGATGTGGAGCCAGGGATGAGTCTTTCCTTGTATAGCAGTACCAAACTAATACACATATTTAAGAAGAATTATTGGACCGTAACTGTTTAACAATATTTAAATACAGTTCAGACTTGAAAGATTGCGCTGGAAATGATACGCATATTGCAAGAAAACGGATCGACTGCCTCCCATTTAATGTCTGTCCTGGTGAGAAACCGATCTGCCAGAGTTGGGGGAGCCGTAATCCTGTTCTTTGTGACAGTCTCAATCCTAAACCTGGCGTATCCGGAGTATATGGGTGTAACAAATGCTTTCAGCATCCGTTCTTTCACCAACTTCAGCGCTAACCTTGATGCGGTTCCGACTCCACCAACTTTCTCTGAGGGGTGGGAATATATTTTTGGCACCACCGCATATGCAATTCCTATCCTTCCTGCGATTCTTGCATCCATCACGGTAGACCTTGCTTTCGCTGTTCCCATCGCAGGGATAAGCGCGCTTATGGGAACCATTGCAGGGGTGCTCTGCACATACCTATCCAGAAAGATGGAAATGGGAATGCTGGCGGTTGCAGGTATAGTTTCCAGCTTTCCTCTGATCATTTCTGTTATGATTTTCGGAATGATGCTGAGTTTCACCATTTCCGGGATCGTTGTTGGGATTGTATTCGTAATGTGGTCCTATTATGCCCTCATTGCGAGAAACATGACCCTGGACATAAGGAACCGCCAGTACATTGAGGCCTCAAGGGCGGCCGGAGCTTCGAAATTTCGTGTGATTTTCAGACATGTGATTCCCAATGCCATTTCACCCATCATGTCCAGATTCTCACTTGACCTGGCAACTGTTATAGTAATCCTCTCAGCCATCGATTACATTTTTTATAGCCAGTTCATCGGGCTTGCTCCTTACCCAGAAATGGGCAGCCTCATTGCAGCATTTCAAGGAGCAGGAGCGCTGTATGGACCCCATAACCCGCTGTCAGGCCCTTATATACCGGTGAACTCAGCACTTCTTCTCTTTCAGGGGGACTGGTGGATCGTTGTTATTCCCATTATATTCCTCGTAATCCTTGTACTCAGTCTGATCTCGTTCTCCACTGGACTCAGGGAGACCCTTGATCCCAGGGTAAGGTTCTGATGGGATTCAGTACCTGACAAGCGGGTTCTTCATGAAGTAGACAATGTCCACTGCTATACCGGATACAATCATTATGGCCGCAAAAAGGAATATTATTACTATAGCCGGATAGTACTGCCCCAGCATCATGGTTTCGATGAGGAAATAGCCTATCCCAGGGTAGGAAAACACATACTCCATCATGACTATGTTGCTGAGCAGGTAAGCCACCATTATGGTGGCTGACACCAGAGGGGGAAGTATGGCATTTCTCCTCACATGTTTCATTACAATGGTACGTTCCGATGCTCCTCTTGCCCTGACACTTCTTACGTATTCCAGTCCCATATTTTCTGCATATCCCGATTCAAGCAGTAATGTCACGACACCGACCATCCCAATCACAAGTGTACAAACCGGTAAAATGATGTGTTCCAGTACGTTCCAGAAAATAGGGATATCCAGATGTATGAGGCTGTCAAGCAGGATCATGTGCGTGGGTTGGGATAGGAACTGCCCGTTACTGGAAAGCCACGTTGGAACGGGGTATCCAACCGCACGTGATGACAACCAGCCATAAAACGGGAGTACTCCAAGCGGGTTTCCAGACAGGACTCCCCTGCCGAAGACTGTTTGAAGCAGTAGCCCCACCACGTATGCAGGAGAAACATAAGCTGCTATCACGCATCCTCTCAGAATACCGGACAATCTGCCATGATAATGGGTACCGAGGTACCTTCCCAGCGGGAATGAAATCAGAAGTGCCACCGGAACGCTGATAAGCACGATCTGAAGGGTGAATGGAAAGAACAGTGCAATGGCGCCAGAGACTGGTCCGCTATAGGGGGCCGCTTCTTGAGGAGGGGTGTAAATCACTCCCCAGTTTCCAGTCAGCACATCAGAGACAAATACAAAAAAAGCGTCTAAAAAAGATGTTATCGTACCGTTTTCCACGGGTATGTGCGTCGAGAAAGGTTCGGGGTTACCCATGTAGGTGAATATAAGAAAAAGAACAAGCAGCACTCCCATCAGGGTGGCAATAGCCGCAAGGGATCTCCTGAGAAGGAATGCCCATAAATTCATTCTTCTCTAACATGTTTTGTTTTAAAAAAGTTACGTCAATAAATTACATTTCTTTTGATACTCCAGGTATTCATTTGTGTTTAGAATCATGTGCCAGTAGACGATTACATGATAAATACATTTGATTACCAGGATGATTTATTCAGGTTTCCCGATAACCTCTTTAAGTGAGGTTAAATATGAATGGACACCAATCAGTCAATGAACCTTAAACCAGATCGATAATGAATTTCGTGTACTTTATCTGCCTTACTGCCTCCAGAATCAAAAGAGAGCTCAAGCCAGACCGGCCCTGAAGTGACTGCCTGACTCCTTTCAGCAGGATATTATAGATAGAAAACATTTGGAAAATATGTTTCTGAGAATTGATGGCTGGGAATCCAACCTGCGCTTCTCTGCAGCTCATTTCATCCCCTCGCACGATAAGTGTTCACGTCTGCATGGTCATGATTACGCTGTGAGCGTGACTGTTTACGGAGATCAGGAAAAAGAATTTCTAATAGATTTTCTTGAGCTCAAGAACATTATAAACAGGGTCATAGCGCAAATGGATCACAGGGTTCTGGTTCCCTCACGGCCCGGTCTGCTTGAGTATACAATGGACGATGTTTCCTGCACAGTATCCTATGGTCACAAAAAGATGGTTTTTTCAAAGGAAGATGTGTTTCTGCTGGATGCACAGAGCTCTTCCAGTGAGGAGATGTCAAGTTATATAGGACAGAGAATAGCTGAGTCACTTAGAAAATATCCAAAGATAAGAAGACTGGAAACCTGCATTGAAGAAGGCCCTGGAATGGGAGCATGCGCGGAGATATCCATTAACCATGAATAAGGCAATCGTACTGCTTTCCGGTGGTCTTGATTCCTCGACCTCACTGGCTTATGCGAGAAGTATTGGTTATGATGTGACTGCATTGAGCTTCAGCTATGGGCAAAGACACAGTATTGAGCTTCAAAAGGGTGCGCAGATTGCTGATTTCTATGGTGTCAAAAGAATCGTATTTGACATCGATCTGAGGCAGACTGGAGGCAGTTCGCTCACCTCAGACTCAATGGTCGAGGAACGTGATATTGAAGATATTTCGAAGGAAATACCGAATACCTATGTTCCTGCAAGGAATTCTATTTTCCTCTCGATTGCATTCTCTGTATGTGAGGTAAACAATTGTGATGCAGTAGTTATTGGGGCCAACGCACTTGACTATTCAGGTTATCCTGACTGCAGACCCGAATTCTTCAATTCCATGGAAAAATCCCTCAACCTAGGCACCAGGATTGGCAATGAGAAGGGCATCAGGATAATGGCTCCTTTGCAGTATCTTAGCAAGGCCGAAATAATAAAACTCGGCAGCAGACTGGGTGTTCCCTATCAGCTCACTTACTCATGCTACAACGGGAATGATGAGGCATGCGGGAAATGCGACTCGTGCCTTCTCCGATTGAAAGGGTTCATGGAGGCAGGCCTTGTCGACCCAATTAAGTATGCAGAATATCCAAAATTTTACAGGGATTATTTGAAAAAAAGAGTGGGTTAATGGCCTTTCGCCAAAAACTCGTCCACTTTTCTGCAGTTTTCTATCACTGACTTTGTTGTGTTCTTCCAGAGCACCATTTCCTCAGGTGTGAAATCAAGGTCGTATATCTGCTCTATACCGTCCTTTCCTATCTTCACTGGGAGACCTATGAATATGTTATCTGCACCGTAGTGCTTGGCATGGCTTCCGGTGAGGTAAGCTGCGCTTGGGATTACTCTTTTCTTGTCCTTTATCACTGATTCTGCCATTGCCGTGATTGATACTCCGGGTGCGAAATATGCGCTTCCTGTCTTGAGGTAATTCACAATCTCTCCACCGCCGCCCCTGGTTCTGTTGACTATTGCATCAATTTTCTCCTTGCTCAGAAGCTTCTCAATCGGTATTCCTGCTACATTGGAGTATCTTATGAACGGTACCATGTCGTCACCGTGGCCGCCGATTACGAATGCATTCACATCCTCCACTGACACATTAAGTTCCATCGCCAAAAATGTCCTGAACCTTGAACTGTCCAGCGAACCTCCAAGACCCATTATCTTTTCCGGCTTTATTCCAGAGACTTTCTGCAGTGCGTATGCCATTATGTCAGCCGGGTTTGTCACTACTATAACAACGGCATCAGGAGCATATTTCTTGATCTGCTTTGCGACGCCTGAGATTATTTCCACGTTCTTCCCGAGCAGATCATCCCTGCTCATTCCGGGCTTTCTGGCAAGTCCTGCAGTGACCACTATGAGTTCCGAACCCTTGAGGTTTGCATAGACAGAATCATCCTTTGTTGTGAAACCAACTATCCTTGAGTCCGTTCCCCAGTGAGGGCTTCCTTCTGCTATGTCCAGTCCCTTTCCCTCAGGCACTCCGTCAACAACATCAAAGAGATAGAGGTCACCAAGCTCCTTGAGCGCCATAAACTGCGCCACAGTAGCGCCAACATTTCCAGCTCCTATAAGAGAAATTTTTGGTCTGTTCATAATAGTTAATTGCCTGGTTGATTAAAAACAATTGCGCCTAATTGCTGGCTGAAAATACCTCCCCCATGGTTTCTAGAATGTTCACAGAGATAGAGACGAGTATAAGAATTGAAGCGGCAATGAATATCCATCCAACAGCTATTGTAAGTGCGGAGAAAAGTCCAACGTAAATTGACATTGTTGGCAGGGGTAGCGCAACAGAAAGTGAAACCGATGAAATGAGCGCGCTGTTCGACGTGATGAGGTAACCGGTCACGAGAATACCGGAAGCAAACAGCAGCGACGAAAGCAAAAGAAACAATTCAGCCATTCTTCTCTGCAGGCTACCTTTAACAAGGACATAAAATGCAGAAGAGACAAGGGCTATGAGAATCGCAGCGATCGATATGAATCCATAAGAACCGAAAAATCCGAACACCTCAAATAGAAACACTGGAACAGATTCCGATTGAAGCACAACAAGCAGTATTGAAGAGGGAGTCAGGGAAAAAGGGTTTGCATAAAACGCCAGGAAGGCGAACACACTTCCCACGATTGCGATCATTCTGGATGAAACTTTTGCCTCCTGGGAATCGAACATGTCTACCAGTGCAGCCACGAATACCAGGCTTCCTGCCGCAAAGAGATCGAAACCTGAGACAGGCTGTCCCGACATAACGAAAGAGATTCCCATGAGTACCAGCATGAGGAAAATCAGGATGGAAATATTACCAAGTTTTTCCGGGAGAGTGTACCTGAGTGCGATGAACATTAGATACACGGAAATTATGATGAAGACGAGAGAGGAAGCGATTCCTGCACCCAGAGAAACTATCGCGGGTGAATATACGGGATGATCATACATCTCCCCGGTGAAAAGTATAATCTGAGCTATACTCTGAATCATGAAGCCGACAGCCATTGCAGCTGCGCCTATTATCAGGATCACTGAAAAGTTGAACGATGATTTCCTGTTCTCTGTTGTAGGTTTCACCTCATCCTTCTTTTTATCTTCCTTGACTGTAGCCTTGGCAAGGCTTGCACCACAGTTTTTGCAGAAAAGAAATGTGTCAAGGTTTTCCTGCCCACAATTCGGGCAAATCTTAGTCACGAACTTCAATGGGCTGTCCTGATTTAAATATTTCTCCCAATAATCTTCATGTTGAACAAGGCGAATTTAGAGTGTTATGAATCAATAAGGTATACCGATCTGGTAAAGTCCTTTCATTGGATCATCCCTCTCTCCACCTTGTCAGTTTGCGGGCTGCGATGTAGAAAACTGCCAGATCAATAAACAGAATCAACCACATTACAGGCATGACCGGTGAAAGCCCGAAGTAGCCCTGAACCAGAACAGCAGCAGGCGTGACAGGCGATACGGAAAGGATGTAAAGGTAGAAACTCGGGATGTAAGTGTACGGATAAAACGTGGGAGGAAGTATGGTCATGATTACTGAAAGTATGGCAGCGATACCCCATACATTCCTCACATGACCTATTGCACCGGAAATGATAAATGAGATGGAGGATGTTGCAACTACAAGGATCAGGAGCACTGCCACAAGAACCAGGGTGCCTATAAAGGAGAACAGGTGGAATACCAATCCAAGTATTACATAGAGTATGATGCCTGGTCCGGAAAAAACGACGTAGCTTAGGGTCATTCCAATCATGTAATCTGTTGACGAAATTGGACTTGCGACAAACAGGTCCTGTATTCTGAGCTGTAATCTCAGGAATGCTGCATCTCCAGAACTCTGCAGCGCTACTGTGGCAACCAGTGAGACAAAGCCTCCTGCCACGGCATAAGCCAGAAGCTGACCATGGCTCAATATATATACAAGAAAAAGGAGCGTCAGTGGGCTGCTCAAGGAAGCGATTATATAAGAGGGTCCCCTGGCAATCGATCTGAAACCGTAGTACCACGCAAAAGTTGAGATATACTTAATATTCAACTTCAACACCGTGCTTTATGAACACATCGTCAAGTGATACTGGCTTCACAACTTCGCCCGCTTCGATATAAGCCATCGCCTCCTCCTTCCTCACATATTTGATTTTTGTGGAGCCTATGGTGATTGCAGGATCTGCAATGTCCTTTCCTTCCACTCTCACAAACCCCTCAAATCTTTTCATAAGATCCACCACAGTGCCCTTTTCTATAATCCTGCCGTCATCAATCAGCACGACTTCGTTGGAAAGCTCACTGGCCTCTTCCATGTAATGTGTGGTCAGGATAATGTCCCCCTCTATTTGTTTAATTGCGGACCACACCTCTATGCGGGAAATTGGATCCAGTCCCGTTGTTGGTTCATCCAGGAATATTATATCTGCGTTTGAGGCAATCGCCATTGCAACGAACACCTTTCTCTTCGTACCGCCTGAAAGTGTGTCTGTTGGCTTGTTTTTGTACTCCATAATCCCCAGATCCTCAAGGGCACGATTGGTCGAAACGGTCGACTCCTGCAGGGACTGACCCCTGCCAACAAGGTACATTTTCACCAACTCGAATGGTGTCAGGATTCCTATGGGAGAGGCTTCCTGAGGTATGCTGACTATCTTGTTTCTGATCTTTTCCGGGAACCTGATCACATCTGTGTCGTTGATGTAAGCACTGCCCGATGTTGGCATGAGCTGCGTGGACAGTATCCTGATGAAGGTTGTCTTTCCGGCCCCGTTTCTTCCTATGATGGAAGTGACTCTTTTTTCCATGACCGTACTTATTCCCTTCAGCGCATGCACACTGTTCTTGTATGATTTCATCAGGTTTTCTGTTCTGATCATGTTACATCGTTCCGGGATTTCATTCTGACTGCTTCTGTAATGTGTAGATGTATATTTTTGTACGCAGGGTTGAACACTTATCAAAATAAAGATTATATTATGTAATACAATACTGCTGAATGGCTGAATTCAAATGCTATGTTTGCAATGCCCCTGTAAAGACGGGTGAAAAGTTTACATTCACAAAATCTGGATCCGTGCACTTTGACTGTTTTGTTTCCACACGAAGGAGGGATCTCCCTGAGGATAAGAAGGAAAATCTCAGGCAACTGAGCATTCTTCTGGACTCCCAGTTGAGTTATTTGATAAACGTCCTGAATCTCAAGAATGAGACCGGTGGTAGAAACGATACTGTGAATACAGCATACAAAAATATCGAAAAGGAATGCGGGGAGACTACCCGTAGAATAAGCGAGCTGTAATGTGATCTGGGCAATTTACAGACAGGTTACCCCCAAATTTAATGTTTCCAATGCATTTCTAAGTAATGGATCAATAAGATTATGCACAATGAATTACTTATTAGATCATGGATGCATTTGAATTCAAAAGGTATAACAATACGATCGCGACTGCTAAAAACCTGGATGAATTAAAGGATCAGATGGAAAAATTCAGAAATTCGGATCCTTCTCTTGTGAACTGGCACCTAGAACAGGGACACATACAGAAATGGCTTGAATATGCAGGGTACAGGGATGCCGCTGAAAAACTCAATGGTGTCAAATCTGTTGATGAAGCACTCAGGGTTCTTTCCTCATCGACGACCAGATCACGTTCCGCTGGAGCTGGAAGAGGCGGCCAGATGGGAATGGGAAAAGGAAGAAAAGGAAACGGTCCCATGAAGCCCGGATCGCAGAAAAGATAAGAATTTCAATTTTTTTCAGATCGGTCACGACTGATTCTCATTTCAGAATTATGTCGTGGATGTGAAACCTGAATTTCTGGACAGGATCAGATCAGATTATCCATACCTGAAATCCATGCGTTTTTGATTTTTGATATGTCAATATCCATGAGGGTCAGTGAACGGTCGCTGATGGATATCCTTGACCCACCCGTTTCTCCAATTGCCTTGAAATCTATCTCGCTGAATATTTCCCTGACTCTCTTCAGTGAATCCTTCGCGATCTCCACCATTATCCTGTTTCCGCCCTCTGAGAATAATTTCACGTTGCTCTTACCCCAGGACAGCGGCGAAAGTTCAACATTCGCACCAATCTCGAGTCCGAAGGACATTTCTGCAATGCAGGCCGCTATACCTCCCTGTGCGACATCATGGGCTGATTTTATGAGACCCTCCTTCGCTGCGTGGCCCATCGCCATCCCGATTCTGTTCAGTTCATCGAGATCAACTGTTTCCCTGGAGGTGCATTTCTTGCCAAGGAAATCAACATATTCAGAACCACACAGGTCCATGGAATCTTTCCCCACAATCGCTATGATGCTTCCTCCTGACTGGAAGTAGCTTGGTATTGTATTGCTGACATCCTCCACTATTCCTGCCATAAATATGGTTGGGGTGGGAACTATTTCTGATCCTTCGCTTTCATTGTAAAGGCTGACGTTGCCGGAAACCACAGGAAGATTGAATTTTCTGCAGAAATCGCCTATTGCGCGAACAGATTCGATGAACTGTCCCATGATTTCAGGGTCCTCAGGATTCCCGAAATTCAGAGAATCGATCACAGAATGAGGTTTTGAACCTGAACATATAGTATTCCTGTAGGCTTCCGACAGGGATATCATGGTGCCGTTATAGGGATCCATCTGGAGATGCTTGACCATTGCACCTGTGGTAAGCGAAAGTCCCCGGTTTGAATCGCGGAGAGGCTTTATAATCGTTGAATCCGAGTGTGTTTCCGAATTTATCAAGCCTGTGAGAGGGGGCACCACTGTTGAGGCTCTCACTGTGAAGTCGTAAAGCCGGATGATTCTCTGCCGGGAACACATTTGCGGAGATGACATAAACGAGATCATGAAATCGTTATAATCTTTGAGCTCGGCGGGAACCACAATGTGATTGTCATCTATCTTTGGTTCAATATAATGCCTCGCATAAACTGGGCCTGAAGTCAGGAATCTGAGATCGAGATCCAGAACCTTGGTCCCCCTGAAGAATATCTTGAGGTTATTTCCCTCCGTCACAGTGCCGAGAACAGAATATTCAACATCCCAGCTGTCCATTACCCTCGCAAGCCGATCCAGGTTGCCGGGTTCTATTGCCAGCACCATTCTTTCCTGGCTTTCGCTCACCCATATCTCCCATGGTTCCATTCCCTCCTCCTTCAGCTTGAGGTTTTCAAGATGTATCTCTGCGCTGACTCCACCTGCGAAACATAATTCGCCCACAGCACTTGAAAGTCCCCCACCGCCCAGATCCTTCATGCCATCCACTATACCCATCTTGGTAACCTCTATGATTGCATGAATCAGTGGTTCCGCGATTATGGGATTTCCAAGCTGCACTGATCTTGTATTGCTCTTGTCCTCTGTATTTATTGATCTTGATGCGAAGTTGACGCCATGAAGGCCGTCCCTGCCGGTTCTCCCTCCGGCTATGACCAGAATATCGCCCACTTTTGAAACAAAACTCCTGATGATGTCAGATTTCTTTGCTATCCCGACACATCCTGCGTTTATCAGGGGATTGGTGTCGTAGCCTGGATGAAAATCAACTGACCCTGCAACTGTCGGTATACCTATCCTGTTCCCGTAATCCCTGATGCCGGATACGATGCCGTTCATAAGGAACCTTGTGGAGAGATGTTTTCCCTTCCTGTCCTCATAGTCAGTATTCCCGAAATAAAGTGAGTCAAGCAGTGCCACCGGCTGAGCACCCATGCAAAGAACATCCCTGATCACGCCTCCTATGCCCGTTGCAGCACCGCCATATGGTTCAACAGCACTGGGATGGTTGTGACTCTCCATCTTGATCACGTAGGCGTTTTCCTCGTCGAATTCAACAACGCCTGCATCGTCCTCCATTGCCAGTATGGTATAATCCGTTCTCAGGTCAGAGAGGTATCTTTTAAGATAAAGTCTCGAGGACTTGTATCCGCAGTGTTCGCTCCAGGCCTGTGCCATAGCCTGAATTTCTACGTCTGTCGGGTTTCTACCAAGACCTGCAAAATACTCCTGGAGTCTTCTCATCTCCTCAATGTTGAGGGCAAGGCCCATTGAATCGCTCAATTTTTCAAGATCACTGAGATTGAGTTCTCGGATCGGTATCTCCCTGGCGATATATTTTTCAGTTTTCCTGCTCATCTGACCTGATCTACCTTCCTGATGTTGTACTTCTGGATTATCTTGTTGGCGAGGAGCTTTTCTGCTAGTTTCTGTGCGGTTTTCTCAGGCGTCCTGTCACTGTCAGAGACTTCGATCTCGTAAAATTTTTTTATGGTTACCCTGTCGACTGTCTTGAATCCGAGCACCTTGAGGTTCTTCTCGATGTTGATGGCTTCCGGATCTTCAACGCCCGGTAGGTATTCGATTTCTATGCCAATCCTAACCATTGGGAGGCAATCCCTTCCGGCTTTAAATCTTATCCATCAGCACTTCCGATTTGATTGCTGATATTATGGGAGTGAGCGTCTTGGTGACGTTTGCAGACTTCTCCGCCACTGTTCCAGTTACGACAATATCTGCTCCAGCTTTGGCAGCGTTTCTGGCTGCCGCCGGGGTTCTTATTCCTCCTCCCACGATGAGCGGGATGTTTATCCCCTTCTTCACGAGTGATATCATTGCCTCCTTCACGGGGTAACCTGCACCACTGCCTGCTTCCAGATACACGAACTTCATGCCGAACGTTTCAGCTGCGATCGCAAAAGAGAGTGCACGTTCGTTATCATCCGTCCCTATTAAGTCCACCTCGCCAACTCTGCCCACCGTCATGCCGGGCTCTATGACAAGGTATCCCATCGGAATAGTCTCCATCCCTATCTTCCTGAGATAAACCGCTCCTCTGGCCTGCTGTCGGATTATGAACTCCGGGTTTCTTGAGTTCAGGAGCGACATGAAGTAGATTGCGTCTGCCCTGGAACTTATCATCGCATGGGAACCCGGGAATATTATGACCTTCAGTGAAGAATACTGCTGGATATAATCAATGCACTGATCCATTCCATCCGTGTCTATGTTTGTGGATCCGCCCACCATGATGAAGTCTGTCCCTGCATTTTCTGCCTCCTCTGCAATTTCACCGCCCCTTTTATAGGATTGGGCTGCGGGGTCAATCAGTGTCATGTGCACCTTGCCCTTCTCAAGCTTCTGCATTATCTCGTTGTATACACTCAAAAGTAACCACCCACAGCAAAAGAGACGAGCCCCATTATCATGGCAAGTTTGGACACCTGCTGGCTCTTTCCTGCACTTACCTTAAGGTAAGATATTGAGATTATAAAAATTATATCGGTTGGTATCACGATAATAAGGTAGAACACCCCAAAGATACCGTAATAATAAGGTAGGAAAGATATAACAATAGCAATCGCTACCGACGCAGCCGAAACAAGTTCAGCCATCCTTACACCGTGAGTCATCGGGAAGGTCTTTCTGTCCATGTCGCCGGACATATCCTGTATATCCTTAATGATCTCCCTCGAAAAATTTGTAAGGCTCGCCATTCCAAAAAGAAGGATCATCCTGTCCAGTGAACTGACGCATATTCCGCCAAATATGAATATAAGCCCTACAAGTATGCTTATGCTTGCATTTCCTGACAGCCCTATTCCCTTAGTTCTTGCCTCATAGAGTATCAGCATGCCTTCAGCAACCCCGACAGTCAGCAGCGCCAGAATGCTTATGAAAAAGTACGAAAGGACAGGCGCTGCAATGAACAGAATTACTGATGCCAGAAGCGCGCTTCCCTTGGAGATCTTGCCTGTCACAAGAGGTCTTCCCGGATGATTCACCCGGTCGGTCTCAACATCAAAATAATCGTTCAGTATATTTCCTGCGGAGGTCACCAGGAACACCACCAGAGACCCGGCTGTCACCGCAACCAGATAGTGCGTCAGGTCCGTACCCACCCCTATGAACGCTGAGATCCATGTCGCCACTATACCCATGACGCCGTTCACGGGACGCAGAATTCCTATCCATTCCTTCATCTGAATTTAAAGAGGATAAACAATGCCCATATTTATTTTATTCA
>JAJYEP010000026.1:12745-15734 GCA_021785735.1 Thermoplasmata archaeon
AGGGCAGGGAAGATGAATGGTATCGGAGTTCCATAGGGATCTATATCCATGTAATCATATAGATCTTGAGTCACTGCAGCCTCGAACCTGCCTTCGAAGAGATCCGGTTGAACCTCGTTCATCCTGCAGTTTTCCCTTATTATTTCCATGGATTTTGGATTCGGCTCGGCTATTGTTACATCAATTCCCAGTTCCTTCTGAATCCTTATACCTCTTACTCCTGTGCCTCCAAACCCATCCAGAACGTTTGACGGTTTTATACTGCTCAGAAAGCACTCAGTGATATTCCTGTTGAGTTCCTGTGAAGTGTTGTAGAATCCAGCTGACCTTCTTCCGGGGCCGGGTCCGATATTCTCTGAACCGGCGTAAAACTTGATATCTCCTTCCCTTATGATCAAATGACTCCTTCTTCCCCGCGCAGCACTTTCAGCACCTTGAAGGGGAGTATATTCCTGTTTATTGGCGTGAGGTCGAACACCCGTACGCCCTCAAGGCTTCTTATTTCCTGAAGCACGGGGTTGCGGGATTTCTTGTGGAGTGTCACTATCAGAGGCTTGTCGGAGTTCAGCGTATCCTCGATCTCCTTCTGAACCACCTTGGTGGTATTCTCCAATTTTCCTATTTCGTCTATAACTATGTAGTCTGCATTCTCCCTTGCTTTCTCAAGACTTGGAACAAGAAACTCCTCAAGCAGTCTCGTGTCGACACCTATCTTGTCTATCTTCACCCTCGAAGCTATTGATACATCCGAAAATGTGATTTTCTTCTTGGTGAAGAGATCATACAGGGTGTACCCTGAGAGCTTGCCATTTTTCATTGTTTCTCCCACAAGAAGGCCCTGCACCTTTGCACCGTCGTGCTCAAGCATCTCGATGATCTTTTTCAGTACTTCAGATTTTATTGATCCTACCGGGCCGGTGATTCCAACCTTAACTGCCATTATTCGTTCTTACCTCCAAGATACATTAAAGGATAGTCCATCTCTTCAATATAGTTCAACCTGGCTTCGACGCTTTCGTCCTTGTATTTTATCACAACTGAGACTGTCAGCATCTCCCCGGAAAGTGTGATGTACTTGTAGACACCCTGCCTCTTCTTTACCATTTCTGGATCTATCTTGACCGAGGCACTCTCAACAAACGGCTGAACCATGACACTGTCCTTGATCGCATTTTCAAGCGATTCAAGATTGCTGAGGTTTATTGGTACTCCAACGTACTGGTGATATATGGTTCCCAGCTTTATCCCGGCTTCAAAAATAGCTCTCTCCCTGTTTGTACATTTAAAATATGATTCAGCGGGATCGCGCATTATTAGACCATATAGCACCGACGTACATAAATATTCACTGCGAAATTATAATTGACTGCCCTGCGTTTCTTTGTCAGTTTCGGATCGTACGGCATGTGTGAATTCATGCCAGGATTCATGTATTCAATGGATGATGACCAGATTCTGCATACATAACAATTAATTATAAATAGGGCATCACCAGTCTGGTTCTAATGACTGCAGATCAACCTAAGATTACTAACAACACGGAAATGAAGCCTTATCAAAAACAGAAGGGGAAGATTTCCGGCTTTGCCTCCATCATCACTGCCAGAAATATTTACAGGTTTTTCGGGCTTCTTCTGTTTGTTGTTGGCGCGGTCTTTTACCTTTCATGGTCTATATTATACGGAACGTGGACGGATATCGGACTCTATTCCTATGTGGTCCCTCTTGTTGTTTTCGGACTCTTGCTGTTGCTGCTCACCCATGAACAGGACAGGGCAGAAAGCCACTAACGGGCACTGGTCCTTTCAACCTCTCCTGTTGTGCATATAACCCTGATCTTCCTCAGCTCTTTTTTCGTGTAATAATAACATTCAGAGTAAGGATCGGATTTTCCCCCCAGAAGTGAGTCTGTCCTGAAATTCTGGAATCTGTTCTCTGTTATCAATCCAATGGAATTCCTGACGAAATCCCTGTTCCTGAATACAAAAATGCTGCTGCTGTTGTTGATGATTGACTTGCCCTCGGGATGTTTGAGATAATCATCGATGTTCTGGCTAAGACTTACCACTGCGGTGTTATGATGCCTCGAACTTCGATAAAGATGGTCGAAGTATTGAAGAAGTTGAGTGTTGTGAAAAAACGTGTGAATCTCGTCTATCAGGACCGCTCTCCTTCTCTTCTGCTGTCCGCTGATGAACAAAGATATAGCATCGGTTATGGTTTTTGTAAGAGTCTCTTCGCTGATGCTGGAAAGCGAGATGGTTCTCACGATTACGGTTCGTCTCAGATTCTCAGAGTTCCCCCGGCTGTTATTGATCTCATCTATTATCTGTTCAACTCCGGGTTCGTTGATTTTAAGTATTTTGCACAGACCTCCGAATGTCTCGCAATTGTACTCCTCCAGTGGATCTAAGATAAGGAGATCGTCCACGTACCCCGTGATCAGACTTCTTGCCATCAATATCTTTGAAAAAAATGACTTCCCGGAACCTGTTTCACCCATTATACAGATGTTGTATGAATTTCCAGAAAACAGATCCAGGAACACAGGTTTCTCGTTATCACTGTCTATTCCTATCAGCGGTCCTGAATCCGAACTGCCGGATTCTCCATACAACGGCAGAAGTCTTGACACATTTTCGCTGTCAATGATGTAATTCCCCTTCATGGATTTCAAGGGGTTTGAATAGCAACTTATTCTGCCGATTGGTCCGAAATGCTCAGGATGAGTGTCTATGCCTATCATTTCAAGTGATCTTGTGAGTCTCTGAATTAAGGAATTCAGGCTCACCGGATGATCGGATATCAGATAAAAAACAATCTTGCAGAAAGATATTGAATTTCCTTCGACGCTTGATTTTTCTGACAGGTATTTAAGAGCCTTGATATGCTCATTAAGAACCGATGTTTTTCCTCTGTCACTGCTGCTTGAAATCCTGGATTCCGAAATCCTGTCCGCAAGCATTCTCTTAATCATCTTCTCTGAATT
>JAJYEP010000027.1 GCA_021785735.1 Thermoplasmata archaeon
AATGGAGTATACGTTTCGTCCAAGATTTTAGAAGAATTATTGGAAAGTTATAAATTAACATCACATATAACCTGCCACGGGTCCGTAGCTTAGCTAGGTAGAGCGATGGACTCTTAATCCATAGGTCGGGGGTTCGAACCCCTCCGGACCCGCTCTAAATTTTTAAGCAAATATGCCCCTTTTGTACAATTAGACACATTTCTAATAATTTGAAAATGTTCAGCTTTCAGCGTAAATGTAAACATAATCGAAAGGCCTTGAATAATCGTCTCTTTCCACGCTCACTTCCAACACCTTAAAATTTGCTGAGATTAAGAGTTCCTTGAGTTTTTCGGGTGAGTAATAATGTATGGTCATAATGCCACCTTCCATAGCCTCTTCGATAGAAGTGCAGGTAACATCCGCAGTCCTGGTGGCAACGTATAAACGCCCATCTTTTTTTAAAACTCTCTTTGATTCCTGGAACGTTTTTAAAACCTCAAACTCATTTAAATGAAGAATTGTTGCAACATTCCACATGCCGTCAAACGAGTGATCCGGAAAATCCAGATTACACATATCCATTACTCTGAATGAAGCTTCCGGATTGGTTTGTGTTGCTATTTCTATCATTGAAATAGAGAGATCTATTCCGGTTACTTTAAAACCGTCTTTTATGAAATATTTT
This sequence comes from Thermoplasmata archaeon, assembly GCA_021785735.1. Classification (GTDB taxonomy): domain Archaea; phylum Thermoplasmatota; class Thermoplasmata; order Thermoplasmatales; family Thermoplasmataceae; genus JAKAFX01. The sequence continues at coordinate 668 of JAJYEP010000027.1, forward strand.
ATGAATCTTCCGGTGCCACAGCCTGCGTCCAAAATACGTGCTCCAGGTCTCAATTCGGAAATAAATTTTCTATATCTTTCAGATGCTTTTATTTTGAGTTCGGGGTTGCCCATATCTTTCGTAAAAGTCCTGTGGTATTCCTCTGCGGCCTTTCTGGAGTTATAGTGCTCCACATCCGGTTTAAGATATACTGTAACAAGTATTTTCTGTCGGAATTGGGAATACATTTTACAAACCAGGAAAATTTGGGTATAAACGTACTTGCCTGATCATATGTACTTGAGAGAGCAAAGTAGGCAATGATCCAATTCTGTCATTCAGGCATAGGTGGTTTCGAGTTTCAATATTTCTGCTGTTTGCACTGATCTTTCCCTGGCGAACTATTTCTTCCAAATTCCCTCGCAAGAAGTATTATTCCCAACAGAACCCATGGAATTAGAATCTCATAAGTTGTAACCACTGCAGGAAATCCAGGATAAATTCCAGGCTTAAGACCGGCGAAGGGATTCACAGAGGAGAAACTCCAGTAAAAGTAAATCTGTTCAAAACCACTGATAGGTCTGATCCCAACAATAATGAATAAAATTCCAAACAGCAATAACAACATGCCTATTATTAGCCTTGTTTCTCTGGCGCCGAAGAATATTCGTAATCTCTGGAAAAATGAAATCCTATGGGAATGAATATTCACAAGGTCAATGGAGATCATTTTCATACCCGAACATTATAGTACTATCAAAGCCATTATTATTAACATTGTGGAACGTAAATCTTAATCATTGTTACTGCTTTGAATAGATACACATATTGCTATTGTAAAGTGGGAAATTCCGATTCAACCTATTTGCAATAATAGTATAGTTCATCGTGATTATGGTGTTTACGATTACATTCTTACCATCAAAGCGTCAGCAGCATGTAATAGATCAGCAAGACCGCCATAACCAGCACCATTATTCCTAACCAGACCTCTGATAAATATGAGGGAGTATAGGTTCCGAATTCTATGCTTGCTCTATTCCGGAGAAAGCTTCTCAGGGCCATAACCTGCATAAACGAACCGGCGATCACCAGAAGTACCCCGATAATTGAGGATAAGCCGTATGAAGATGTAGGAACGTTCGATCCAAGTTCCCTGACAATGATTCCAAACTTTGCCACCACAAAGCCAAGCGCAATAACTGTAATACCTGTTCTGACCCATGCCAGGTAAGTTCTTTCATTGGCCATGTGGTCGGTGACCCTCTGGTCCTTACTCTTATCCATCTATCTAAGGAAGGGAAAGTGGCATAAAAAGGAATTTGCATCAAAAGGGAAAATTCTGAAAATATATTAAGACAGTTCAGGTCATTGTATTCTAGCTGATAAGTTGAAGTGCATTGCCGATAACAGAGACAATTACCCCAAGAAAAACCATAAGCGTGACCCAGAAGAAGGGGTTTCCTGATATGGATCTCGATATGACGAATCCGGTCATGGCAAGTGCTAGAACCGCGACAGTTATTGCAATATATCCGTTGGATGGAATCAGGACTTCAAATATCAAGGGAATGAATGACCCTGAAAAACTGCATATACCTGTCAGTGAGGTATAAAGTACAGACTCCTTGAGAATATCCCTCCCAGGCTGACTTCGGAGAAGATATGCAGGAGATGAAAGATTCAGATGTCTGGACTCCCTTGAAAGCTGGACACGCATGCTTGAATATTCCGCAATGAAGTAGCTGAATGTTCCAACAAATGCTGAACCAAATGCCACTCTTATCGCCAGTGAAATGTCAATGTATAAATGATGGATAATAAGCGCGGAAACAAGCATGAGCGTGGTTATGATTCCGTCGGTAACGCCTATGGCAATGGGAAAAAATATCTTCGTGTTCATGAATTACGCTTTGCGTTCTCTATAAGTCTCGACCCGGAAGCAACTTCATCTATCGAATGAACCACAGAACCCGTATCCTCAATGACTGAGAGTAGCTGATCAACATTGATCTTCGTTCCCTCCACCACAATGATGGTGCCCATGGTTTCCATATCTATCTCCGTGACGCTAATATTGACGGCCTCCACTCCCTGCACTTTTTCAATGGCGGATGCAAGTTCCATGAGCGTTGGCCTGTTCAGTGTCTTGTCAACGTCAAGTACAATTCTTCTGAAGTTCATTCCCTTTCACCTTTTAGTATTTCATAAGTAGATTAAAAACATTCCCAATATATCTCATTAAAGAAGAATTAGTTGTTGACAATTTAGTTCGTTCAATATATTCTATGCGGCCTGACAGCGTAACCATAATTCTTCTTGTATTCCTGATACTTCATTAGTTTATAATGCCTAATAAAATTTTTTGATTTATTTGAATCATCATCGCACATTAATCGTTCGATATTTATTGACTTCACTCACGGTTAACGCAGGGGGCTTCCCATTTCAAAGATTTCTTATCAAAGACACAATCTACTTCACGCAAGCAAGAAAAAGAAGCCGTGAAGATCGAAAATGGAATCGTACGGTAAAGTTATTTTGTTTACAGGTGATCCGGCTCAATGCAAAGACTGATTGTGAATTTGAAACATTATGAAAATTCCACTGGCAAACAGGCCGAGTCACTCATTAAATTGCTGACCGCAAGGACACAGAGGGAAGATGTCAAGGTTTCTTTTGCAGTAAGCCCCTTTGATTTGAGAATCAAATCAACCTTCAAAGATCAGGATATAATTGCCCAGCATGTGGATCCAAATCCGCAGGGACCGTTTACAGGTAAAATTTCCATGGATTTCCTGATGAAAAACGGTATAACTTCTTCACTTCTCAACCATTCCGAATACAGGATTGATAGCAAGATCATACAGGAAACAGTAACGAAAGCCAGAAAGTTGGGATTTGAGATAATCCTGTGTCTGGAGAGTATAGATGAGATCAGGAATTTTATAGCAATCAAACCGACGCACGTAGCATATGAGCCACCAGAGCTCATCGGAGGAAATATATCGGTATCCAAATCGAAACCTGAAATCATATCTGAAGCATCCGATATCTGCAGAAAGAACAACTGCGAACTCATTGTGGGGGCTGGCATCAAGACGGCCGAGGACGTTTCCAAATCCATTGATCTTGGAGCCTCTGGAGTACTCGTAGCTTCCGGCATCGTTTTATCGAAAGATCCACTGGGTTCGTTAAATTCATTAATAAAGGCATTATAGGGTCTGAATAAATGGCAAAAGAAAAGTCTGAACCAATATTTGAGGAACCGGAGTTCAATGAACTGGAGTTCCTGAAGGATGAAAAGGACAGGGCAAAGTCAGTTATATTCATCTTTATGATAGGGGCACTGCTCGGGCTTTTCTCAGGATATCTGTTTATCATGGGAATATGGTATCTCGCGGTACTCCTGTTTTTCGTTTTGCTCATATTTTTCAAGCAGGTACTCAAATTCCTGAGGATACCTTTTCCCAAGAGGGCTTCCCACTGGATTTACCTTGTCGGCGAATTTATGCTAACGTGGGTCGTTTTCTGGATAATTTTCCTGAACCCGCCTATTTCAGCAGTCTCTGGACCGCAAATAGGTACGCCGCAGTATCTCATAGCGGCCACAGGTAACTGGCAGAATCTGAATTCTACAGGCACAAATCTGTACAGTGCAGTTTCCTCATCTGTCAGCCTTAGAATAGGTGTTACATTCATTTATGCCATAACAAATTATACTGTGGTGCAGAGTTCCATAAGCCGCTTATCCAGTAATTACACAGGCGGGTACATCTATTTCAACGTTACGGGTATATCGGTCGGAACAATAACTTACATCACTGTGACAGTTTCAGGCCACGGGCTTTCCAACTCAAAAACCTTTGGGATAACAAAAGCGGTTGGGGCAATCTGAAGGCTGTGAAAACAATAAATAATGCCGTAACATAACATCCGGCCTGCAGGTGTAGTGTAGACTGGTCTAGCACGGAAGCCTTCCAAGCTTTCGACCCGGGTTCAAATCCCGGCACCTGCACTTCCAGAAGAAAAATCCTTATTATGTTCGCGTGGGGGTCTGAAATTCGATCCATTCTGGTAGGTTGTGAATAAAATCACTCAGTTTGTGAATGAAGATTTAAGTGACTGGTATTATATTTAGGATCTGCATTCAATAAATATGCAAGCCGGTTCAATTAAAGATTCTTTAGATAAATATTCAAGAATTTTCAAAGTACTGGGTGAAAAGAACCGTCTTCATATCATGTCACTATTATCAAAAAGGGAACTATGTGTCTGTGAACTCGTAGACCTCCTTGGTATCTCCCAGTCAAACGTCTCTCAGCACCTGTCCAAACTCAAAAGCGTCGACCTCGTTAGGGAAAGACGCGGAAAGCAGTGGATTTTTTATAGCATCAATGAGGATAAGAAGGAAATTCTGGGTAGGGTGCTCGAACTTCTTCCAGATGTATCCACAGAGATCGGCAAAATAGATTTGGATAAGAACCCGGAAAGATGCAGACTGGACTGATTCTGAGGAGAGCAACCAGTATTCTATTTGCAGTTTAATATGAGGCAGTGCAGCAACCGGTAGGAAGGTCTATATTTTTATAGAGTTCTAACTTATTGTACAGCATGATTGAGGTAGAAGAGTCTGAGACGCTGCAGATGCTCAGGTCATCCGTCAGGGAATTCGCATCGAAAGAAATTATGCCCGTAGCTGCAAAGATGGATGAGGAGGATTATTTTCCGGCTGATATCTTCAAAAAAATGGGAAAACTGGGATACCTTGGTATAACGATCCCGGAGAGATATGGCGGGTCTGGTATGGGTTATGCTGCCCAGGCTGTTATCCAGGAGGAAATAGGTTATGCCTCGGCCTCACTGGCTCTGTCCTATGGTGCCCACAGCAACCTGTGTCTGGATAATCTCTACAGGAACGGCTCCGAGGAGATCAGGGAAAAATACGTTCCAAAATTGTGCTCCGGGGAATTCATCGGATCACTCTGCCTTACGGAACCATCTTCCGGTTCTGATGCTCTGGCGATGAAGACGAGAGCAGAGAGGAACGGTAACGGGTTCGTGATAAATGGAAGCAAGACATACATTACCAACGCACCCTATGCCGATTTACTGCTCGTGTATGCCAGGACTGGGGATGCGTACACCCCATTTATCCTGCTTGCCGGAGACAAGGGGGTTTCCAGGGGGAATAAATTCAGCAAGATGGGAATGAGAGGATCTCCCACGGGAGAGCTTTATTTCGACTCAGTCGACGTCGGAATGGAGAGAATTGTGGGGGAGCTGGACAAGGGGCTGAACGTGATCCTGAGCGGTCTTAATTCAGAGAGAGTGATACTGTCTTACATATTCCTCGGCATCGCAAAACGCGCTCTGGAACTTTCATTAAAATATTCCACGGAAAGGTCACAGTTCGGTGAGCGACTTTACAATTTTGAGCTAATACAGGAGAAGCTTGCTTACATGTACACGAGGTACCGTACCAGCAGGATGATCGTGGACCGTGCACTGAGATCGCTGGAAAAAGACAGGATGAATCTGCTTGACTCAGCATCTGCAATATTATACGCTGCAGAATCTGCTGAGTTTATTTCCAGGGAAGCAATACAGATACATGGAGGCCTTGGATACATGAAAAATGCCGAGGTCGAGAGGCTTCTGAGGGATGCGATACTTGGCCAGATCGGTGCGGGTACCACTGAAATCAGAAAGAAACTGGTTGCTAGAGAACTTGTAAAACAGTACAAGAAGAATAATAATTTTCTGAACGAAAATGATATGTATTAAGTGCGGAAAGAAAGAAGCTGTCCTGAATGGACTGTGCGAATCATGCTATCTTGAGCAGATAAAACTCACATTCCCAGACATTATTAGAGTGGAGAACTGTCCCAAGTGCAATGCCGTCAAGGTTAAGAACAGATGGTATTATTCAAACGAACAAGAACACATAAAACACCTTGTGCGTGACTCCATAACCTCAACGGATGCATCAATCACCACTGATATCAATTCGATTAATTACGATCTAAAAACGAAGAACGGTTACATCGATATAGATTACACATTTTCAAGACCTGGAATATCTGCAATTTCCGGCAAGGAAAGAATACCCATGGCTGTACTCAGGCAAAGCTGTCCTCAGTGCAACAAGCTAACCGGGAATTATTACGAGGCTGTTATTCAGATCAGGTCATTCAGGGAAAACTTTGATCTTCTTGAAGCCCTCAAATATGCAGAGAAAAGCTTCTCAGCTTTCTCTTCTATGGAGCGCGCTTCCTTCATATCCAAGATAGAGAAGAAGAAAGAAGGATATGACATGTACCTTGGAAACAACAGTGATGCAAAGAAACTCGTCAGAATGATCCAGTTCAGGTATCCGGCTGTGCTTAAGGTATCAAAAACTCTTGCAGGAAGAAAAAACGGCGAGGATTTTTACAGGTACACGTACTCCATCAGGATACTGGGAATATCCAAAGGGTCGATAATCAGATACATGAAGAAGAAAATGATCATAAGGGAGATATCACCGTCAAAAATCAAGGTCATGGAGAGCACTGGAAACTTTCCAGTGGGGATTTCACAATCTGATCTGGTAGAGAACGAATTTGAACTGCTTGAGGACGCTCCGGAAAGGCGCAAATTGATCGTTCTTGACAGCAGATCCGGTGAATCACAACTGATGGATCCTGTCACTTTTAGAACTTTTACCGTCCGAAGGGAGATAGATGGCAGGGAGATTGAAGTCTCTGTTTATGACAATGAATACTTTTTTGATTAACGGAGGATTTCCCTGAAGGATACTGATCTCATATGGGAATATCAGCAGAATGGGGAAGACTCAGGGAAGTTTTGATACACCGGCCCGGGATAGAGATAGACTATGCGATGCTTTCTCCAAGGCCATTCCTTTTTGAAAGAAGCTTCAAAACTGGACAGGCAATCACGGAACACGAGGATCTTGAGGAGAAGCTTGAAGAAGCAGGCGTAAGGGTAAAACTGCTGAAGGACACCATAATTGATTCTGCAAGGAAAGACAGAGAATTCAGATTACATCTGGAGGAACGTGTCAAGAAGATCGTGATGTTTTATGGGGAAGTTGAACTATCTACAAAGGCAAGAAATGAGCTTGAAAAGAATGTTTCAGGTCTGGATCCTCTCAATCTTTTCCACATCCTGACCCTTGAGCCGTCTGTGGATCTGAAGGCCACATCAGACGGCATAAGTTACCCGACCATATATTCAAACATTCCACTGGCAAACCTGTATTTCATGAGGGATCAGCAGGCAGTCGGCACAGACGGCACCATAATTTCAAACATGAAAGCGCTTCAGAGGAGAAAGGAAACCTCAATCACGGAATTCGTGTTCCGGGAGAGCCTGAAGGAGAAGAACATTTACAGGATACCGGAAAACATGTTTTTTGAGGGGGGTGATTACATGCCAGTTGGAAATTTTGCCCTCATAGGTACGGGCCCCAGGACCAACACTGAAGGTGCAATGTCGGCGATGAATTCCGGGCTACTGAAATTTCCGGAGGTGGGTATAGTCGAAAATCCTGTCTATGAATTCATGAGTGGACAGGAAAGGGATCCAATGATCAACATGCATCTGGATACGTACTTCAATATTGCTGGGGAAGGAGTGGCAGTCACTTCCGAACAGCTGGCACACAGGGCAAACGTTTCTGTAATGATATTGCAGGATGGAAAATATGTTAAAGAAAGGGAAATAAACTTGCTGGATTATATGAAGGAGAAAGAGTTTTCAATCATAAATCTTTCAATTGCTGAACAACTTAGCTATTCATCGAACTTTCTTACAATCTCTGACATGAAAATCGTTGCTGTGGAGAGCAGGAAGGTCCTTGATCGGTTATTGAAAGAAGGCATATTTTCAAAAGTGACGGAGGAGAAAGTTAAGAAATCGCTTCCTAAAGCCGGGGATGAGATGTTTCCCTATTCAAAACAGGCAAGGGAACTTGGAATGGATGTAATTGACATAGACCTTTCCGAACTTACAGGTGGATATGGCGGGGCCCACTGCATGACCGCAGCACTGAAACGCAACTAGAAAAAACATCGGATCTATATCGAAAGGTTTAATTCTGCTGTTTCATTACGCTGCTACGCTGATTAACGCTTCATCAGTATATATTAGAGGGATTTAATGGCTTCAGAAAGAACACAGAGAAAGACCAAGGACAAATGGAAAGAAAAGACATGGTATACAATATCATCACCATCATACATGGGTGGAAAGGAAATCATAACGAGTCTGGGCAACGGTCCAGAGACAATGGTGGGAAGAAAGATAGAGATACCTGTTTCCGATCTTACCGGAAATTTCAAGAAAGGCACCACCAAGGTGGTATTCAGGATAACAGACTGCCAGGGCACGAACTGCTCCACTGATTTTATGGGCCATTATGTAAGTGATGATTACATCAGAAGAATGGTGAGGCGAAGAAAGGAAAGAATCGATGTTGTATCGAAATTCAAGACCAGTGATGATTATTTGATAGCAATAAAGTCAGTGATTGTCTCTGACGCCAAGCTCAACTCCAACAAGAGATCATCCCTCAGAAAGAAGATATTTGAAGTGCTTAACCAGAAAGTGATACAGTCAAGCTATCACGAAATATGTTCGTACATAATAGGCGACGACATCCAGAATGATATCATAGAGGCGACCAAGAATATTTATCCGGTGAAAAAACTGGAAGTTAGAAAGTCTGAAGTCATCGGAAAAGCAAAAAGTACGGTTCAGGCACCAGTTGCTGAAGAAACATCAGCGGCAGTTTGAACCTTTTTTGATCAAGCCGGGGTGGCTCAGTTGGTAGAGCGTCGGACTCATAGGAAGAAATTCTGAGAAATCCGAAGGTCTCGGGTTCGATGCCCGATCCCGGCATAATGCTAAATACGTCATGAACCGAGGAGAAATTAGTAACAAGAATCAACAATAATTCGGATCATAAGATTTGTTCCCTCTGACACAGACAATAGGAAATTATGATGAGAGCGCAAATATTACGAGGTTGACATACACGTAAGATGTGAGAAATAGCGCCCTGTATCGGCCGGTAAACTATGACATTAACCACCTTACAACGTTCTCAAACTACGAGTTATGGGATGTCAGGTTCCGTCTGGAAATTGATTATAAAGCCATGTATAATACTATCCCGGAAAACCATGCAGGAAAAATCTTCAGGATATATTCTTTCCATAGACAGTGGAACAAGTGGCTGCAAATCCTCGCTATGGAATGAAGATGGTCTGATGGTCAAAATCAGGACTGAAACCCTAGATAGAATTTTCCCAAGGGAAAATTTTGTGGAGCAGGACCCCAATATGATCTGGGAGAGGCAGACTGCAGCAATCAAGTCTGTAATTTCTCAAGCTGGTATAGGTTATTCAGACATTAGTTCTATAGGCATAACAAATCAGAGGGAAACTGTTATAGCCTGGGATTCTGAAACAGGTTTGCCCCTTTACAATGCCATATCTTGGATGGATCGGAGAACCAGATCTTATGAGGCAAAACTGAAGAGCAGAACAAAATCAATCATCAAGGAGAAAACAGGGCTCGTTGTAGACCCTTATTTTAGCGCAATGAAAATGAAATGGATCCTGAATGAGATTGCAAGGAAACGCGATAAAAGATTCATTGAACGTATCAGGATGGGGACTGTTGATTCGTGGATAATATGGAAGCTAACATCCGGGAAGTCTCATGTGACCGACTATTCAAATGCGTCGAGAACTTTGCTTTTCAACATAAAGGATGGCAAATGGGACCAGGAATTACTTGAGATATTTGGTATACCGGAAAATGTCCTTCCTGAAGTTGTTGATTCGATCAACCCCGGAATAAAAACAGACCCATCTGTTACAGGCACAGAGATCAATATTGGAGGAATCGCAGGAGATCAACAAGCTTCCCTGTTCGGGCACCTTGCTTTTGAGAAGGGCGAAATGAAGAACACATACGGGACTGGATCTTTTCTGCTGGTTAATGCGGGAGAGAATGTCCCGCATACGAAAAGACTCATTTCGACTGTAGCATGGAAAGAGAAGGGAAAGAGGATGATCTATGCCGTGGAGGGGAGTTCATTCAACACAGGATCACTTCTTGACTGGATCAGAGACGGACTGAAAATACTCAGCAACAGCAGCGAGTCAGAGACGATGGCAATGCAGTCCCCAGCTGATCACGGGCTTTATTTTGTTCCCGCGCTGACGGGTCTTGGTGCACCGTACTGGGATAATAAAGTTAAAGGGGTTATATTTGGAATCACACCAAAAGTAACACAGGCAGAAATTGTCAGGAGTGCCCTGGAATCAATAGCCTTCAGGATAAGAGACATTGTGGATACAATAAAGTCAGAGACTGGAATTAACGCAAAGGATCTGAAAGTTGACGGAAAACCAACAGCAAACAATTTTTTAATGCAATTTCAAGCTGATATACTTCAAATTCCAGTCTTGACGTACAGCAATCTTGAAATGACATCAGCCGGAGCTGCCTACATGGCCGGCCTGGCTGAGAAATTCTGGAACATAGAAGGACTCAGAAAACTCAATCACGTAGACAAAGAATTCCTTCCCGGTATTAAAAAAAGCGATTCCGATAGGTATTACCGAGGATGGATGAGAGCAATCAAATCAACACTATTGTTGTATGATTAAATGAAAATTAATGGAACAAATTATGCGCTACAGTAGTATACCGGTAATTTGTTGATATTTAAACTTATTTGTTAAAAAATGGTCATTGCGACATATTTATATACATTTACCAATTGTATTTTGCAATGACTGAATCTTGGGACGAATTGAAAGATAGGGCCTATAGTCAGATGAACAAGCAGAAGTCCAGATGGTTCAACTACAAGATGTTGCTCCTAACCGGTGGCGGTATCTTTGTGGATGGTTACAATATAGTGATCATTTCATTTGGGCTTGGGGGAATAAAGACCCTTTTCGGATTGCAGGACCAGGCTTTTTTGGTGGGTCTGATTGGTATATCTGTGATTGTAGGAAACCTAGTCGGTGCATTGTTTTCAGGCTATTTTGTGGACAGACTGGGTCGTCGGCTGATCTTTATCATTGACCTGATACTGTTCGTCTTGTTTGCAATAATATCCGGGATAGTAGCTAATGCTTATGAATTGATTCTCGCAAGATTCTTAGTAGGCTTGGGGATAGGTCTGGATTATCCGATTGCCACATCTTACCTTAGCGAATTCACACCCGTGAATCCCAGAGGAAAGTTCCTCGTGATGAATATAACGTTCTTCAACATCGCCGGAGTCGTTGCCGCAGTTGTTGGATATTCACTTCTGCCACTTGGCGCTACCGTAGCTTGGAGGTATATGCTGGTGTCTGCAGCAATTCCTGCTATTATCACAATTGCAGCCAGACTGAGAACGCCCGAATCGCCAAGGTGGCTTCTTCAGCATGGAAAAAAGAAAGATGCCATAGAATCTATAGAGAAAGTTACGGGAGGAGTAATGCCCGCTGATACACAGAAGTTCATTATGGACTCGAATGTCAAGCCACCTGCTTCAGGCTATTATAGGGAATTACTCACAAAATTCACAAAGAGTGCAATCTTCATAGGTCTTTTTTACTTTTTCTTTGCAATTGCATTTGTGAACGCTTCAATTTACGGTCCGTCCATCCTTGCTTCTTTTGGTGAAGCAGGGTTGCTCGGGTCGTCATTGTACTGGATACTCTTTGTGGTCGGTGATATAATCTGTATTCTGGTGATTGACAGATTCGGAAGGAGGAATTCGACACTTACAGGTTGGGCTGGAATGCTCATTACAATAGTCATACTTGCTCTTGCCCCTTCGAACCTAAAGATCTTATCGCTTGGAGCTTTTGTACTCTTCGCAATGTTTCAGGGTATAGGGCCGGGGAGTCTTCACATGGTCTATTCACCGGAACTCTTCCCAACCAGGATAAGGGCTACGGCAGAAGGATGGAAACAGGGGATAGGCAGATTGGGAGGAGTGCTGACTGGACTTTTCTTCCCAAGTCTTGTAATCGGAGATCAGCTTCTTGTGATCATCCTTACCTGTATTGGTGGTCTTGTCCTTTCGATACTCCTCGCTCCTGAAACCAAGGGCAAAACACTCGAGGAGATCTCAGAGAAGGGAGATATACACATTATTTAATGGGTTTAGCTTTTTTAAAAAAGCTAAACCTCAATACATTTTTATTTCTATATTGCAGTTGTCTATACTGCAAATATTGAAAATCAAAATTCGGATAGCTCGACTTACTGGTGACGTATCTCCAAAAAACATGCTTAAAATTTTTTCTGATTACACCCTGTTAATGCTTCGTTACTAAAGGGAAAAAAACTATATGCTCTTCTGTGAATTTATGTAAGCGCTTCTTACTAAGTCCCCAATCTTTGCAACTATCTTGGTCATTGTCGTTTAACATTCGACATCCACTAATTCATATCTGAAGAGAAACTTGATTTGTGCTAAGATCTGAGCGATTGGCCCCAACACCATTTTTTTTTCGATGCTCGTCGTTGTAATCAATACATTGAAAAGATAAATAACATCGGCATTTTTTAGAAACATTAGTTGATGTTTCGTCGAACAACCGTTTTGCTAGGGCCTCGCGAACATGCTCCCTCTGTCAATTAATTCCCTTTTAAGCTTGCAACATTCTCTCATTCCTCTGTTCTATTATTCGTGGTTCTAAGTGAATCAAAGGGCACACTGCCACTTATTCGTATCTGAATTACAATCGCATTTTTGATTCTCCTATTATTGGTAAAGCTCATAACCGACTTGTTTTACAGTTTCAATTCGAAATTCAGTACTGGAGGGATTCACGAATTATTTACAATTGTGCATTTTATGAGATGACAGGTGGAAGGACTAAAATCATTGAGAAAAGACCTAATAGTAACTCAAAATGTTTTCTGAACCCAATCAACCACGAATTATTTTAAGAGCGTATTCCGAAAGTTCTTTCTGTTGTTCCTCCTGTAAGGGAAAGATTGGTTCTCTAGGACTTCCCACGTCGTATCCTTGCAGGGCCTTTACGAGAACGTAGTTTGCTGATAACTGTCCGAATCTCCTTGATATGTTGACAAGACTTGTTATTTTCATTTGGAGTTTCAACATTTCTTTCAAGTTTTCTGACTTGAATATTGCAGTTATTAATTCTGGCACGTAATTGGTGGAGCTTGATACAACACCGTCTATGCCAATCCTAGCGGCATTCATTACAAGAAAATCAGGGCCACTAAAAACAGTGAAACTGTCACCGAACTCCTGCTTGAAACTCAACATGTGAGCTGGATCGTTTACAGTATCCTTAACTCCCACAATATTCCCTCCAGAGTCGTTGATCCTTTTGATTGTAGATGGCGAAATATCGTGTCCTGTGGCCTGCGGGAAATTGTAAATGAATGTAGGATACACGGAAGATATCTTGATGTAGTATTTTTCTAGAAAGTAATCTGGTATGTTGACATAATAGTAAGGGGGATATGCTGCGATTGCCCTAACTGCTGCATGTTTCCCTATCTTCGCGAATTTAAGCGTATCCTCGAGATTAAGGGAGCCTACTTGGAATATTATCCTTTCCGATAGATCATCCAGGCTTGAAATTAAAGACTTTCTCTCCTCAAAGGAAAGTGAGGGGCAGAGCGATGTAGATCCGCATAGGAAAAGGCCGTCGATCCCCTTGCTAAAAAGGTTGTTCACATGATATCTGAGTTTAGTTAGATCAATTTTGTTGTGAACGAATGGCGTTATCACCGGGGAAAATTTTAGATTCCTCATCTCTCATCGCCCGTAGTAAGGCTTAAGATGAGCTTAAACTTTCTATATACCTACCTGTAACGACGCTCATTCGGCCCAGCATAATTAATATCACGTCTGCTGTTCCTAATCTTTTATAAGGACAGAGTTCAACGCAAAACAATTCTTTATTAATCTTCTTAGGAACTGTAAAAACAGATTATCTGTGAATCTATTCTAATATGTTTATATTGAGTCAATTTTTTACGGTATATTTGTATTGAACAGGTTGTACATGCCGGAACTTTTGCCCATAACTCTTACTTGGCCAATTCATTATCCACAGGGTCAGGCGATTCAATGGTATTTTCTGCCTATGAAATTACTGAATCCACGCATTCTAATCCTAAACATACACATTGTAGTGGGTGTAGTACAGTATGCCTCCGGAACAATCAAATTATAAACAAGGAAAGTCAGGGTCTTCAAAAGTTATGATTCCCCTTATTATTTGCCAAGACGAAGAAAGATCAATGTCTCTATATCGCAATAAATTAAATACCATGAGACTTTTACTTTAAAAATGCAGAACGGGCAGAATCTTAAGAAAACTGCCTACGATTTTATAGTTCAATCAATTGTGAGCGGCCCTCTAAAGGCAGGAAGAACTGTGGATATGGATACTGTTGCCGCAAAACTCAATATCAGCAGGACGCCTGTTAAGGAAGCCCTTATGGAACTTCAGGGCGAAGGCTTGATCTGCAAACAGGGGCGTTACTACTCAGTATTCATTATGTCAGAGAATGATATCATATCACTTTATGAGGTGCGCGAGGTTCTGGAGGCCCA
>JAJYEP010000083.1 GCA_021785735.1 Thermoplasmata archaeon
GCAGTCACGATTTCAATTTTCATGATCAGGTGATCATGTTGATCTAATTAAGGTGAGTGAAAACATCCTGTCTTAGCCAAAACTTAAATAAAAATCGTGTATGGGGGCAAAGTCAAATTGAAATACATAAAGATTGACAGTACAAAGGTGAAAATATGGACACAATAGAAAATTGCACTTCATGCGGCATAGGATTAATCGATCGCGGATTCTCTATATTCCACTGTCCAAATTGCGGAGAACAGCTGATAGGCAGATGCAAGGAATGCAGGGAACACTCAACTCCATATGAATGCTCAAAATGTGGATTTATCGGGCCGTAGGTGAAGATGATGGGAGATGTTGTGGTTGCTTTCAGAGTTCTGCCCGATGACCCAGAGGCAGGGACAGATAAACTTCAGAACCTGATAAGATCAAAAATTTCCGGAATGTGCGAAATAAACAAAATTTTTCCACAGGAAATCGCCTTTGGCCTCAAGGCCATAAGGGTGGAGATAATCATCCCTGACCAGGAAGGAAAAGTCGGGGAGATGGAAGAAACCCTCATGCACATACCGGGCGTTTCCCAGGTTGATACAGAAGACATCACGCTTGTCTGATTCTGCGAATGACATTATTTCAGATCGTTTTTTACGTATACTTATCATTTCTTTTTCTTATAGCATTGGGAATTATTGCTCTGTCAAGCATAAGGGCAAAGGACCAGAAAAATGCAGCAAGATACGAAGGGAATGCACTTGTGATGGTACCGTGCAGGGGCGTGGATTTCTCGCTTCAGGAGAATCTTCAATCCCTGAAGGAACAGAGCTATAGAAATTACAAGCTTGTGGGCATCGTTGACTCACCTGATGATCCGTCGACTGCATATCTAAGGGACGCTGGTTTGGAAATTATAATCTCAAACTATCCCTGCAGGGAATGCAGCGGCAAGGTCAGGGCTCTTTCAACTGCAATAAAGAAATATCCGGACTTCAACGTGTATGTGATCGCGGACTCGGACATAACCGCGGGAAAACAGTGGCTGGAAGGTCTTCTTGATCCGCTTGCGGATCCAAGGTACGGGGCTGCAACCACGTTTCCTGTCTTTTACCCCGCAGGCGGATTCTGGTCCCACTTCAAATCTGCGTGGGGGATTGTGGGAAAATCGATGATGCAATCCCGTATCACCAGATTCGGATGGGGAGGTTCCCTTGCCTTCAGGAAAAGCCTGATTGAAGATCCTTCCGCATTCGCATTCTTCAGTGAATCTGTTTCTGACGACACCGCCATAACAAAGATCTGCAAGCAGAGAGGGCTGGAGATTTTTTATTCAAGGGATTCGGAACCACTGGTCAGGAGCCCTGAGGTTTTTCATCAGGTTGTGGAATGGGCAAACAGGCAGACCGCACTGTCGATAGCGGCAAGTCCGGCTGTGTACAGGTACGGGCTCATGTATTATTCAATGGAAATTCTGCTGATCATATCATCAATAATACTTTCCGTTTTTGTATCTTTTCTGTTTTTGCTTCTTCTCATACCTGAGGTTGTGAAGATCATAAAGGTAGCTCCTGATTTGAAGGAGTCCGGGTGGCGGATACCATTACTTGAGATCATACTTCCATTTTTCTATGAATATAATCTCATTAAAGCCCACAGGATGGAAGAGATCACATGGCGCGGTAACTCATACATGCTTCAGAAACAAAACAATTAGAAATTCAATGAAAAAGAATAATAACAGTAAAGAGCATTCATTCAGGTCGATCTTGGGAACTTGATCCGCTCAAATTGGTTCGAATGGGAGTGAATAATACTGTCTGTACCGTATAGAATAACGATTCGCGTGTCGGAAGACACCATGCGTAAACTGGAAGAACTCGTGGAAAGCTATAACTTTGAAAGTGTCTCTGATGTGGTGAGGAAGGCCATCAGTGACCTGATCGAGAGGAACGAAAGCGGTAAGGCTAAAAAGATGGACATCTCCATATCGAAACGTGTTCTGGAGAACCTTAACAAGGAAGTTACGGACGAATCCCCGCTTACTCTTGACGATCTCGTCAAGGCGGTGCTGCGGGAATACACATCGAAGGTTCTCAATGAAGAAGTGGATAAGCTGACGGGGAACAAGAAACAGAAGCAATAATAATTTTATGGCAAATGGGGTTATCCTGTCAGCAGACATCCGGAATGGTGCATAAAGATTGGTAATGATCAGGATGAATGAGAAATTTGCCCGGGAAAGATTCGGGCAGGACTTTGCAGCGTATCTTGAGAAATTCTCAAACGTTATAGGGTTTTCTCATAATACAGAGGGCGGCGAGCTGCGCGAAGAGTTGAATCCTGACCGATTGGACCTGGCCTCCTATTACGGCCTCCACAGATCTATCGAGACATTTTACACGGGACAGAGGCAAAATGACGGAATCAGATGGACAGGAAAGAAAGTGCTCAGCGCGGAAAAATCTGCGCTTGACAGAAGGCCATATATTTTGTTCTTCCAGGCATACAACGAAAACAGATCACTTGGCGACGACCTTTCATATCTTATAGAATTTCAGGAAAGGATACATGCGACTGTGGGCAAAGACAGGAAGAAAGCCTCCATAGGTCTACATGATCTAGATAACGTTTCCCCACCCTTCCGGTACACCGCTCTGGATTCAGGAAATCTTGCGTTCACGACCTATGATGGTTTCAAGGGCACCGCATATCATATCCTGAAATCCCACCCCAAGGGAATTGAATATTCGCGGCTTCTGGGGGATACAACTATGGTGCCTGTAATCCTGGATTCATCAGGAGACGTGATGTCGCTGCCGCCCATAGTCAACGGGAGCAAATCTGTTATTTCCGGAAAAACGCACAACATATTTGTGGACATAACCGGCACTGAATTCCAGGCAGTTAGAAACGCATTCTACCTTATGATCTACGAATTAATGGCAATGGGATA
>JAJYEP010000028.1 GCA_021785735.1 Thermoplasmata archaeon
AAACAGTCCCGCCAGGATCTCAAACACAGCAAGAAGAACAACGCCCAGGGGGATGGGTATTTTACGGGCAAATGATGGGCTGAAATTAATTGGTTCTCCGCAATAGGGGCAGTAATTGAAGTCTGCGTTAACCGGAGAACCGCAGACTTCACAGAGAGAGCCCTCTTCCGATCTCACTCATAATTATTCCCCCTCCATATAAGTATATTTCCAGAGCGTGAAGAAGAGATTTCTATCTTCACAACCGGTTTTGGGTGATAAATGATATAAGAATATACGTTCCGGGCTTCAGATTAGTGTTTCCCGTTCAGAGAAATAATGAGACCGTTTACAATGGTGAAATCGGAATGTCTGGCCATCTGCTCTTGGTTTTTCTTCATTGGTGAATTCCGTTAATAAGTATTATTGCAATAACCGCAATTATCAGCCCCAGTATGGCACTCAGGTTGAGATAAGACCCTGGACCCATAGGGTACTGAATCTGTAGGACCATCACAACGAAGAGCAGAGAAACAAGCCCGGATGAGGCCCATTTCCTCATGTTCATTTTCTCAGTTTCCGATTTCATATTGAAATAGCGAACTATTTCTATTAAATTTTCCGAAACGGACAACCGCGCACTATCTTTTGCTGGTAACATTTGTCATTCATTTTGCTGATCACCGATCCTGCACATTCCTGCGCTATCACAATCTAATCTTCTTTTACACAGCTATGCGCATATAGGAGATTCCACAGGGTCGCCCTTCTCGTGTTCTGTACCACTCGCTTTCTGACTCCACAGGCTGGTTTGTCCTTTGTTTACAGCTGTCCCCTTACATTCTATCAGAAAACTTCAAAAAATATATAAGTATTTAAATGCTCGTTGGGAGATGCCCATAAGATCCGCAGGACTGGATGACTGGGAATCCGTTTCATATATTTCCCGCATAGCAGGGTATGATGATTACATCAACGAAATGGGCGTTTCATATCTTGGCAACAGAGACGTCTACCTCTATGAATCAGAAGGCGTGATAAAGGGTTTCATAAAAATTGAGAATGTGTTTGGTAAATCCCAGTGGCTGAGCGGACTCAGGGTTCACCCTGATTACAGGAGAAGCGGCATCGCCCTGGACCTGACAGATTTTGCGCTGAGAAAGGCTGAGGAGGATAAGCTTCACATATCGAGGCTGCTCATAGAGGAGCGAAACGCGCCTTCCCTGAATCTTGCCGCTAAATGCGGCTTCACAAAGCGCGACTGCTATTATTTTCTCAACGGTTCCCCTGTTCCAACTGGTATCGGAAGCAACTGTATGCCGGAGGCGGGAACAATTGTGGATATCGGATGGAAATTTGCAGAGATCGATGAAATTCCCAGAAGCCTGGTTGTATTTATCGCATCAGGAGAGTGGGTGTTCATGAAATTTGGGGATCACTACCATGCTGCATGCACCGGCACCCCTGATTTCAGCCTTACAGGAAAGGGCGAAACTTGCGTAATCCGCAAGCATATGACGCCTGGTCTCATGAAGTACGTCATACCGGAATTCCCTTCCGCCTGCGTGTTTGAAAAGAGGATCGGATAGCCAAAAAGGCTAATAAGTCTATTCTGCAGCAGTTGTGACTTTTGATGCCTCAGTGCACAGATGTATTCAGGAATATGATGCTATCACATTCTGCCGCAGCATACCTCGGTGGCCTGATCAGTATTTCTCTGTCTTTGACAACTGCAAGAATCAGTTTACCCTGGGATTCATATTCACTGTACAATGTGTCGTAGCTGCTATATTTCCCCTTATTGACTGTTTCCTCTCCAAGCATCTCCTCCCTCTGGTTTCCAAGTATTCTGTAAAGCAGTTTGCTCACGCCTGGATTCATGATTGAATTGTAGATCAGGAGAGATGATACATTACCCCTGGTTATTGTCTCATCGATTCCAACCTCAAGGGCGTGTTTCTCGCTGTTCGGATTGTAAAGTTCAGCGATGACATAAATTCCGGGGTTCTGTCTCTTCATCTCCATGCCGGAAAGAATTGATCTCGCGTCAACACCGGTCGGATCCTCGTCGTTCTTTATTCTGCCGGAAAACACTATTGCCTTGGAGGCTTTTGATATACCGGCCCGATCGAGGTCCGCAGGCTCCAGGCAGCTGCCCTTGATGTAGAATACGTTCTCGTGCTGGAATGATACCGGTTCATTCGACAGAATCGCTATTTCATTTCCATCCTCTGCTATTCTCCTGATTGTCTCTGAAGCAATGGAGTCAAAATTGCACACTATTATATGTTCCTTCATCCTCAATCTCACCTCACCCAATTTTCTCGAGATCCTGGAGTCCACAAAAACCGTAGCCAGGGAAGCGGTGAAGAGGCCTATGCTGCCTATTCCCAGGATCATAACTACCATGGCGTTTATTCTCGCTGTCGTACCATAGATTGTCACATCACCATAACCCACTGTTGTAACCGTCTGCATTGTCCACCATAAACTTTCAAACAGACTGTGGATTCCAGATTGCTGTACACTGTACTGCAGAAGATATTCCGATACAGCGCCGTACGTCACGACAATCAGTGCAAAAACCGCTGCCCTGTAGATAACATTTCTCATGAATTTTCTCAGTGACCTGAAGAAAAAAATTGAAATTGCCATCTTCCTGGCTCCATTGAATTTGAATTTATTATTCTTGCCATAATCGGGAAAGAATTTTGCTGACCTGATCGGATTGTCAACCCTGATTATACTCCTTAAAAGGAAAAAGGTTAACAATATTAGAAAGAACTCTTTGATAACAAAATTATTAAATTGTTGATGCTATCACAATGTATGGATGATAAGGAGGAAGAATTGAACAGGGGCAGAAGAACCTTCCTCAAGGCTATGATTGTTTTGTCCGCAGGCGTCGCTGTTGCGGGCGTTCTGAAGGGCGCCGTCACTAACATAATTACCCCGCTTGTCGGCATAAGTTCCTTCCCGACCATGGAACTTGTTGGAGCAGACGGCAAGCCTCTTCTTTACAGTGACATTCCTGTGAATACACCCACCACGTGGCTGTTTTATTACCCCCTCACCAATGATCCCAACTTTCTGCTTAATCTTGGGGATGCGAGCGGCAATCCCGTGAACGTTCCTTCTTATGATGTTCCGATACCTGCCACGGGTTCAACGTACAAATTCAACGGTGGCGTCGGCCCGAAGGGATCCGTTGTGGCATACAGCGCGATATGCCAGCACCTTGGATGCATTCCACCTGAAATACACTACTATCCTCCGACCCAGACTGTTCCTGGAACGAGTTTCAGCGGTTCCAGCAACCCTGGATACATTCACTGTTCGTGCCATGGCAGCACCTATGACCCCCTGAAGGGTGCAAAGGTCATTACCGGACCTACGTCAAGGCCGCTACCCAACGTTCAATTGAAATACAACAGTTCCACCGGAACTTTCAGCGCATATTCCATGGTTGGCCCGACTATATATGGCAAAGTCTCTGACCTCAGCGGCGGAACTCCATATGCTTCCAGCGCCACCACAGTTACAGTCACGAACACAGGCATTCCATGAGAGGATGAAATAATATGGTTGAAGAGAGCAAGATAAAGAAGATGATAAGAAACGAATTCGGCGAGGATCCGCTGAAGATAGATCAGCTGCCTCTGAAGAGGGTTCCGGACTACATGCGCGGAAAGGGTGGGATTCTCTACTGGACAGGTGCCATGATAAGCATCGCCTTCGTCTATCAGGTTGTCACCGGCCTCTTCCTCTTGCTCTATTACAACCCTGCAGACGCTTATGCCTCAACTGAATACATCATAAACAATGTGCCTTATGGAGCACTGATCAGCGCAACACACCTCTATGGCGCGTATGCCATGATCGTGCTGATATACGTGCACATGTACAGGAATTATTTTCACGGCGCGTACAAGAAGCCAAGGCAGATTCAGTGGATCACCGGTATCCTTCTTCTCGCAATCACGCTGGGTGTGGGATTTTTCGGATATTCCATGCCCGGCGACGTCCTGGCATATGATGCAACGGATGTTGGAAGGGGCATAGCCCAGTCTTCGCCTGTTATAGGAAACATACTTGTGGCCATTGTATTCGGAAACGGCACGACAACAGGCCTTTTCCAGAGGATGCTGGGCTGGCACATCATTCTTGCTGCACTGATCGGGCTGATATTCGGCCTTCACTTCTATCTCGCTGAATCGAATTCCATCATGCCGTCCCTGAAGGAGGCAAAATACAGGGCACCGGCAATAGATAAGGAGAAGCCGGAATACAAGAAATGGTACCCGTACAATTTTGCATTCATGATACAGCTTGGAATGATGGTGGTCGGGCTGATCATTCTCATACCGTCCATCATTGCGCTCCTCCCTTCTGTCCCAAGCCTCTTCTCGCCATTCCCAAGCGTCTCGCCCTCAAGCCCGCTTGCACTCTATGTTCCTGCTTATCCGCCATGGTTCCTCCTTTTTGTGTACAAGGCAGTGGACTTCTTTGATTTCACAGGTTCGCTTGCACCTCTCAACGCCTATGGCGGCCTTATAGCTTCGACGGTTTTCGGAGTTATTCCCCTACTCTATTTTGTATTCGTTCCGTTCATCGACAGGAGCAATGATCTTCATCCACTCTCCAGGCCGATCATAACATCCTTCGGAATTCTGGGAATCATCTACATGGCCATCCTCTCTGCATGGGGTGCGCTAACTCCCGGAGTACCCATTCCCCCCATGGAGGTTCTCGCTGTCCTGGTACCGCCTTTCGTTGTGGTGGTTGGCGGCATGATCATACTCAGCAGGCTTTACAGGAACGGGAAGCTCAATGTGACATCCCAGAAACTCATCGCATCCTTTGTGATTTTCCTGCTGATACTGACATTCTCAATGATTTCCTTTGCCGAGAATATCTCTGCATTCCTCTATCACACATCCGTCCTGAACGTCATAACCACATTCTTCACCGGTGGAGTGACAGTTTTTGCCGCTGTGGGAACCATGAAGAGCGCCGATTACTACACCGATATGGAGAGGAACAGTCCAAAGGTGACGAAACAGAGAAAGGGGATGAGCGTGAATGCTGCAGTCATCTCCTCTGCGGTACTGGTCATCATATCAATCGCGATCCTTGTGCTCATAGCGGGGCTGAACCCCATCACGCAGTCCATGGTATTCGGTGTGGGGCTTGGAACCGATCTCATACTGGCAGGAATTGTTTTAAGAATCTATAGAATGACCTTCTACAATGAGTGACATAAGGGTATCCGGATTCAACGACATCATCTTCTGGCAGGAGGATGGGATTGGCATCGTGGTCATAAGGACAAACGAAAAGGGCCTTGCGAGGAGGAGTTTCATAAACGAACTCATAATGGCTCTGACCACAGCTTCGACGGACGATGCTGTCAGATCCGTCGCTATAACCGGCATAAACAACAATTTTCTTTCCGGTATGATGGATGACCCCCGCACAACACAGGAACTGCTTGATTTTACGAATTCCACATCCACCTTCCTCTCCGTTCTTTATTCAATCGGGAAACCGGTTTACTCAATACTAAGCGGCGATTCAATTGATATAGGCAGGGAAATATCTCTTGCGACGGATCTCATAATTGCCACTGACAGTGCAAAGGTGGGCTACAGTGAAGGATATAAATTCCGGGCGGGCGGATCCATCACATCAATGAGGTTTCCCATGCTTGGCGTTTCCGCAGCGGAGAATAGCAGAAACGTTGATATCGTCTACCCTGGTGGCACACTGCTGGACTCCGCGAAAAAATTCATCCTGTCAGACATGGGATACGGCCGGCACCTTATAAGGCGCACACGCCTCAGGGACATGCGCATATCCCTGATGGAGGAAAGGGAGGAACTGATCTTCAGGGATTTCCCCGGCGGTCAGACCAAAGCATAGAAATAGATGAATATGCCGGAAATGGCCACCGTGATAATGGATGAAAAAAGATTGACCTGCCCCTTTGATATGAGACCCCTGTTCTCAAGAGTGGCTCCGAGCAAGCTGTCCACGTT
The DNA here is from genome assembly GCA_021785735.1 of Thermoplasmata archaeon. GTDB lineage: Archaea > Thermoplasmatota > Thermoplasmata > Thermoplasmatales > Thermoplasmataceae > JAKAFX01. Next base: position 6,018 of record JAJYEP010000028.1, read on the forward strand.
GGAACCTACGAAGCCCATGATGGTGATGAATACCACAACAGCGACGTCGAAGTAAGAGAAGTAGAACAGAGTGAATGTTATTGCGATGATGAGCCCCCCCAGAAGCGAGGCAAGGCTTCCCAGTAGAGATATTCCACCGTTCACCCCAGGTTCAGTCTTCCTGAAATTTGTTATCATCACCACGTTCCTGTCTATGACTCCGATTTCTGACGCAAATGTATCTGAATTTATGACTGAGAATGATACCGCGAAGAGAAGAAAGAAATCCCCGTAATCATAGATCCAGTATATCCTGAAGAAGTTAAGGAGTGCGAGAACCACGCCAATTATTCCGGCATAGATGATATTCGAACTGCTCCTCTCGCCGTGTTTACCCTCCTGAAGCCTCGAAGCCTCCTTCTGTCTGAAGAATGCCTTCGTGGCAATGAAAGAGGTGACGGCAAAAATCACCATGAGAAGGAGCCAGAAAAGATTTCCGCCGAGTCCTATGACAGCTCCTACTATCAGCGCTGCTACGTTTCCTCTCCTGCTGAAGACCTTGAACTTTACGGAAAGGAGAAATAAAAGAATGAGAACAAGAAGGACTATCAGGTCCGTGGCCAGCTGAGTTATACCAATTACCAGCCTCTGTTCTGCATTTTCATTTCGCTGGGAATGTTTTCTATTGCAGTCCCCTGCATGCCCTCAAGCCCCTCTGAAACCTGCCCGATAAGCTCGTAATCCTCATAGTTCTCGACTGCATCGACTATGGCCTTGGCCATCTCATTGGGATCCCTGGACTTGAATATCCCGCTGCCCACAAATACGCCGTCCACTCCCATCTTCATCATGAGTGCACCGTCTGCAGGGGTTGCAATACCACCTGCAGCGAAATTGACTACGGGCATTCTGCCCTGAGACTTTATCTGCTTCAGGACTTCAAGTATTCCCTTCTGGATGTCCTCAAGGCTCATTCCGTAGTACACATCGCTGGTGTCAACCTTTGAACCCTCTCCGTACAGTTCCTGGGTAAGAAGCTGCCTTTCTGTCAGATAGGACTGCGACATCCTTACAGCCATGTTGAAGAGGACATCGTCGTCGCTGTTCTTTACTGCGTTTATACCGTCGTTGACCATCCTTACGTGCCGGACCGCCTCAATTATGTTGCCAGTACCGGCCTCTCCCTTGGTTCTGACCATTGCTGCACCCTCAAAAATTCTTCTTGCAGCCTCGGATATGTTTCTTGCACCGCATACAAACGGTATCTTGAACTCCCTCTTGTTCAGATGGAAGAATGGATCTGCAGGTGTAAGCACCTCGCTTTCATCGAGCATGTCAACGTTCAGTGCAGACAGTGTGTATGCTTCTGATATGTGGCCTATCCTGACCTTGGCCATTACCGGTATAGTGACCGCATTCATGATCTCCCGTATCTTCATCGGATCTGCCATTCTTGCAACACCGCCGGCGGCCCGAATATCAGCAGGGACTTTCTCCAGCGCCATGACAGCTACCGCCCCTGCCGCTTCAGCAACCCTTGCCTGTTCAACGGTCGTAACATCCATGATCACGCCGCCTTTTGTCATTTTTGCAAATCCATGCTTGAGCAAATCATTACCAGCTTTCAGGGATGATAAATCTATAGGCATCTTTCTCCACGCAAAATTGTGAGTGTGTATAAATAGATTTATAATTGCACTAAAATCGGTCCACTGGTAAAAGCTGCAACATTCTGAGTGTGATATTTGCCCTGTAACTGCCTCTTTACCCTTCCGTTTGATCCATGAGACCTGACACTTATGACCAATTCTGTAATATATGATCTAGTTATACTCTATGAATCAGGAGAACCGGATAAACCGGGATCATATAAAAAAAGGAAAGTGAATGCTCAATAATGCTGTCTCTCATCTTTACATTGATAAAATTTTTGACGATAATATCTGCAGGAATAATTGCAGGTTTTATCGGATCACTGACTGGTTTGGGCGGCGGGACCATCCTTGTTCCCCTGCTGACGCTGTTTTACGGAGTTCCGGTCATCTTTGCCACAGGGGCCAGCCTGGTCTCAACCATAGCGACATCGGACGGTTCCGCAAGCGCTTACACCCGTGAAAAAATTGCCAATGTGAACCTCAGCATAAGCCTTGAGATTGCCACGACTGCGGGCGCCATTGTGGGTTCGCTGGTGGCGATTTATATTTACGCGCACTCCCTTTCATGGATAATCTACATCGTATTTGGCATAGTTCTTCTTTTCTCTCTCATACCTACAATCAGGAAAATTGCTTTCGAGACACCAAAATTCGTCCCGCCGGACTGGACGACAAAGTTCTTCAAGCTGAGCGGAAGCTATTATGACGAAAGGCTGAAGAAGAGGATAGATTACCATGGCGTGAGATGGTACCTGGGTGAGGTCATCATGTTCTTCGCAGGTTTTTTCTCAGGCCTGCTCGGGATTGGCAGCGGAGCACTGAAGGTTCTGGGAATGGACTGGGCGCTCAACCTGCCAATGAAGGTTACGACAACAACCAGCAACTTCATGATTGGAATTACTGCCGCAACCAGCAGTTCAATATACTGGTATGCAGGCTTCATCCAGCCGTTCATAGCTGCATCAACAGCGATCGGCGTCCTGATCGGTGCATACTTTGGCGCGAAGGTGCTGATAAAGGTTACGAACAAGGATATCAGGTGGATATTCTTCTCGCTGCTGATGTTTCTGGGGCTTGACATGATCTTTACGGGTTTCAACAAGATCAATATCTACATAGTGAATGTTGACTTCCAGTTCTTCCTTGCTGTCGGGATATCCATCGTACTGATATTCCTGCTTTATGTTCTCATGAAGAAGGGATATCTGGGGGTTGAGGAGAAATGAGGGACTTCGACGATACGATGGTGGTCAGCCATTTCCTGAGGGCCGGCGCAGTGCTCAGTCTGCTGTTCATTGCCGCTGGTGTGATACTGCTGTTCGTGAGGAACGGAGGTGACGGATACACCCTGTCGCAGATAACCAGCTATTCTTATTCGCAGGCACACAGCATAGACTCGAAGAACATGCCCCTTTCAATGATCCTTCCCGGCATCTTCGATCTGGACGGCATCTATTTCATTGCTCTCGGACTCTGGCTGCTCATATTCACAAGCGTGAGCGTCGTGGTTGTTAGACTTGTCTGGTTTTCCCAGCAGAAGGACATAAAATTTGTCATAATGACCCTGATCGTGCTGTTCAACCTCTTCTTCGCCATGATAGTTGTCCCATCGATCATATGATGTCTGATGAATCATTCCCCTTATCACAGCATGAATTTCACTGTGGACAGTACTGCTTGAAATGCCGCAGGATATCGGTATTCAGAATTAGTGGAGAAATACAGTAAATCTTTATTATTGTTGTCGGGATACTTCGTGTGCAGCATTATGCTAAACTTCGAGAGAGTGAAGATACAGTTCGAGAAACCGGAGGATCGAAAAAAATCTTTTTTGCTGGAGCCTGTCAAGGAGTACACCGATGAGGAGGGTGTCGCTGAGGCGAGCAGATGTTTGGGCTGCAATATCTGCACTCAGGCCTGTCCAGCAAGCCTTGACATTGGCGGATATATCAAGAGTACCGCCGTGGGGGATCCCGCAGAAACGGTTAGAATTGTGTTTGAAAATCTCCCTTTTCCTGCAATCATTGGAAGGGTCTGCACGCATTTCTGCGAGGATATATGCGTCCTCTATGATACGGGCGGGCCGATTGCGATCAGGCACCTGAAGAGATTTGCTGCTGACAAGTTTGACGATTACGGGAAGATACTTTCCCTTCCCAAGAGGAATTTCGTCGATAAGAAGATCGCTGTGATAGGTGCCGGACCGTCCGGGCTTGCTCTTGCTTATTACCTGTCCATACAGGGGTTGAAAGTTACAGTTTATGAGGCACTGCCACAGCTCGGGGGTTTCATGCTTGTCGGAATTCCGAGATACAGGCTTCCCCAGGAGGTCCTTGATAAGGAGATCGGCTTCATCATATCACAAGGGGTTGAGGTCCACACAAACACCAGAGTGGGCAAGGATATTGCCTTCAACGAGATCATGAACAGTTACGATGCGGTTTACATGTCAATAGGCAACCATATGCCGAGGATGACAGGGACACCCGGAAGCAATGCTAAGAACATATACCATGCCACGGAGTTCCTCAGAAGAGTTGCCCTTGGCGAGAAGATAGATGTCGGAAAGAGCGTCGTTGTGATTGGAGGAGGATTCACGGCCAATGACTCGTCAAGAACCTCACTCAGGCTCGGTGCAGATAAAGTTTATATCATGTACAGGAGAAGGGAGGTTGACCGCCCGGGATATCCATCCATGAATGCCGATGAGGAGATGGAGGAGACCGTTGAGGAGGGCGTTGAATACATGTGGGAGGTCACACCTTTCGAATACGCTTCCGAAAACGGAAAGGTCACCGGAGTGAAATACTGGCACAACGAGATGGTGATTGAGGGTGGAGGCAGGGCAAAGCCGGTTCCGATCAAGGACAAGGTGGAATTCCTCCAGTGCGACACAATAATTGAGGCAACAGGTCAGGAATCTGATTTCTCCTTCATGGGCGACGAATACCTGAGGAAGCTGAGGCTGACTCCCCAGGGACAGGTGATAGTTGACAGGAACGGCATGACATCCATCCCGAAGCTGTTCAGCGGCGGGGATTCCACCAACATATCCAGGGATCTTATATCCGCAGTCAGGGATGCCGATACCGCGGTGCTGGGCATACTGGAATACCTCAACCTCATGGACAGGATCAGCGACGACAAATGGCTGCCGGTCCTGGACAGGTGGAAGAAATATTCACCCACAGCGGGAAAGAAGATGGGATAAATCTCAGCTGGAGATTGTGTCAAATCCCGCATATGGAACAAGCGGTTCGGGCACCTTGATCTCTGTGCCTTCCCTGTTCTGGAAGTTTTCCATGATGGCGACCAGTATCCTTGTTGTGGCGAGCGCGGTGCTGTTCAGCGTGTGAACAAATTTATGCCCGTCTGATGTCCTGTATCTTATGTTAAGTGATCTGGCCTGATAATCGGTGTTGTTTGATGCGGAAACGACCTCCCTGAACCTGCCCTGCGACGGGAACCATGCCTCGATGTCGTATTTCTTTGAGTTCAGCACACTCAGTTCTCCGGAACAGAAGTTTATGACCCTGTATGAGAGGCCAAGGGACTGAATGAGTTGCTCGGAGTTCCTCAGCAGTTCCTCGTGAAAGTCCCTGGATTTTTCGGGCTCACAGAATATGAACTGCTCGACCTTGTTGAAGTTGTGGACCCTGAATATCCCCTTGGTGTCCTTTCCGTGGGCTCCCGCTTCCTTCCTGAAGCATGGGGAGAATCCGGCTATCCTCAGCGGAAGGTCCTGTGGAGCCAGGATCTCGTTCGAGATCATTGCGGCTATGGGATGTTCGCTTGTAGAAATAAGATAAAGATCCTCGCCCTCAATCTTGTAGAGCGATTCCCTGAATGTTTCCATGTCCGTGGCCTTCGACATGCTCTCATAATTCATCATCAGCGGCGGCTCAACCACGTTAAATCCCCTGTCCGAAAGGAAATCCACGCCGTAATTTATCAGCGCAAGCTCGAGCTTGAACAGCCTGCCCTTGAGATAATAGAACCTGGAACCTGCAACTCTTCCGGCGGTCTCAAGATCAACAAGTCCCAGTTTCTCCTGGAGATCCACATGGCTCATTGGCCTGTAATCGATCACATTGTATTTTCCCACTCCGTTTGTGGCTTTGAGGAACGCTTCCACATCCTCACCGTAGACGGAAGCCATGCCGTTGAATTTCATGAAGGGGTTGTTCTCGTCGCCCTTGCAGATCGGAACGGATTCATCTATCAGGTTCGGGATCTGCTTCAGGATCTGATCCCTTTCCGCCTCAACAATTTTAAGTTCAGCCTCGTTTGATTCAATAAGTGCACTGGTCTTCACCACGTCTTCCTTCACGGGTGCGACATCTTTCCCCTCCTTCACCATCCTGGAGATCCTCATTGAGAGCTCATTTTTTTCGTGCTTAAGGTCGTTTACCTGCTTCAGCAGCTCTCTCCATTTCCTGTCGAGTATGAAGAATTTGTCCAGAAGATCCTTTCCGAATCCCCTGGCTTCGCAGGAAGAGTAAAAAAGCTCCGGCTTCTCCCTCAGGAGTTTTACGTCTATCATAGACGGAAGATAAAAAAAGGTTGATATTAAATTATACGAATTTCAGATGCTTGAATAGGGAACGCCCATGTCGTCTTCGCTGTCTACCTCGTTTCCACGGTATTCGCTCAGGCCTCTGGTTGCCCTCGTTACTGTGGGCGTATTCTTGCTGTTCCTGAAGCTGTTTATTTCAGAGTTTCTGTTGAGTGACTGCATCATGGTGACCTCGTGGGATTTCATGTAGCTGACGCTTCCCCCAACGTAGCTGAATGTGAGGAGTTCTATCATGGCTCCGGGAACCAGAACGGCGAATGTCTTGATGATACCGTAGCTTGTGTACATATCCGTGAGTAGGTTGGAAGCCGCTATCAGCTTGGAGGATGATATTGTGAGCACTCCCTGTGAGAAATATGTCGAGGCGAATGCAAGCGGACCCGACTTGAATGGAAGAAGGGCGAATGTGACAAGTATTATTGCAGATATTGTAACCATGGATGATATCAGTCCCTTGGTTCCGTCTCCGGATCTTCTGCCGGATACGTAACCTGCAACTCCGGGACCCAGTATGGGTATCCACCAGAGCAGAAAAGTGAGTATGAGTGAAAAATATATTCCCTTGGTCTGCGAGTAAAGCAGCGAGTTCTTGAGCCCGTCCTGTTGCTGATATCTTCGATATGATTTACGCGTGGCCTTTTCTGTGAGCCTGTTTGTGGTGGTAAACCTCTCCATGTTAGTCAGACAATATTAAGCGAAATCAATATTTAAAGTTATCCTAAAAATTAATGGAAAAATGGATGTTATTATGCACCGTACTTTTCGGCTCTGTCTGACAAACCCATTAGGAGTGTCATAAGGTCCGAACTCCTGATCTTCAGGCTTCCATGAGATGCAGTTACCTCGTCGAAGCGGATGACTCCATCCATCCTCATTCCGTTTGTTGTGATGACAAGCGGTACAGGGTCTCCTGAATGCTCCTTCAGCACGCAGGGAGTGCTGTGATCTCCTGTCACCGCCACGAGAATGTCGCCCAGCTTTGGTATAATCTGTGCAAAAGCCCTGTCGGACCACTCTATGACCCTCCTCTTGAGATCCGGGTTTCCGTCATGCCCTGCCACATCCGGCGCCTTTATGTTAACAAGGACAAAATCCCTGGTTTCCAGTGCTTCCAGGGCTGTTCTGATCTTTCCGACGTAATCCGTATTCACGGTCCCGGTAGCGCCCGCGTATTTCACGACATCCATTCCCGCGAGATCACATATTCCGGCAATCATTGGTATTCCAACAACGCAGCCAGCCTTCATTGAGTATTTTTCCCCGAATTTCTTAAGGGATGGTGCCTTTCCAGCCCCCCTCAGCAGAAGCTCGTTGGCGGGAAGATCCCCTCTCTCTGATCTCTTTAGGTTGAAGGGATGCGAATCAAGAATTTTTCTCGCTTCAGACAGGTAATGGTTCAGGACCTCTGCTGTGTGACTGGCCTCAGGATCAAGTGGAGATATCTCATGAGACGGTTTGCCCGTCTCATGTGGATCGGAATCGCTGATTCTGTCTGAGAGGTTATCGCCACTCATCACCAGGGCTGCCCGGTGCTCCACGCCAGGCTTGACTGAAAATTTCACGCCGTCAAGTTCCATGGATATGGCGTCGCACAGCTCATTTGTTGGTTCGCTGATCCTGCCTGCCCTCCTGTCCTGGATTATTCCATTTTTGTCCCTGTATGCAAAATTGGCCCTGAATGCTATGTCTCCCGCCTTCACCTTCATGCCAAGTCCCATCGCTTCAAACGGGCCCCTTCCCGTATAAACTTCCTCAGGATTATATCCAAGTATTGACAGGTGCGAAGTGTCTGAACCCGGCCTCACTCCTTCCCTTATGGGAAACATCAGGCCGTTGACGCCATGACTTGCGAGATAGTTCAGGTTAGGCCTGTAAGCAGCCTGCAATCCGGTATTGCCATTGAGAGATTCGTTGGGCCTGTCTCCAAGACCGTCCATTATTATAAGCAGGATCTTCTTCATGTCCGAATATGGAAAGGAAGCAATAAAACCTTAGCATTATCCATCTCCCCCAATTAACAGAGCATAAACCACTTATTCTTCCATTAATCTAAGTGTGCAAGTTTTCTGGGGCTACCTCCTTTTGTCATTTCCCATATTTGACTGTAAATACCGGTCTCCGTTAAGTGTCTGCAGATAGTGTGTCAGATCTGCTTTGAAATTGAATCGTTTATTTAGGAAAATTGTTACTCAAATATGTTTTCTCTCGTTTTTCCCTGAAGAAACGAGTCCTTAGCGAAGAGATAACAACTATCTTTTCCTGTCCTGAAGTCAACAGCAACGAACCCATGGGCGAAGAGAAATTTCATAACTTTTTCGCTTGAATCTCTCCACCTAATTGCCTCCTTCATGCTGCTTTCTCTGACG
>JAJYEP010000029.1 GCA_021785735.1 Thermoplasmata archaeon
GTTGGATCAGGCAAGAGAAGGATATCTGTTGTGAAGCACAGGTCCATAAAGGAGGATAGCTACACCGAATTCAGGATTACTGATTTTGGCCTGTCCTGTGAATAGATCTCGTTCAGTTTACGCCTTTGTTCAGTTTTCAAAATGCCCTTTTTCATATACTGATGAAGACAAATGGCTGGCATAGCATCAGGTAGAATACTTTTCAAGGCAATCCGGACAGAGGCAATTATCATATTTCTGTGCAAGAAAATTGAGGTTTTCTCTGCTTATGTCGTACGAATTGCACCAGCAGTTTCCCAGCGGGTTCATGCAGGTGAAAACTTTCCCGCATGATGGACATGTCTTCAACATTCTTTTCCTGAGTGGTTAAGATGTCGAATATTTTTATTTCTTTCGCATAACTTGCTAAATATTAAATCTGGACATCAAATTGAATAAAGTTCAATGGCTGCCTTCAATAGTACCTTTTGCCAGAATCGCCGTTCAAACCTCCTTTTGCATTGACGGCTATCTCATTCTCAGGCTGGCTTGCACGAAGATTATATATCAAATTACCCATCTATAACAGGACATGGGCGTAGACATTGGTGACATAGCGTCAAAAAAGACCATAAAGATAAAGGATTTTTCAGGGTCGATAGTCTCTGTCGATGCATATAATATACTCTACCAGTTTCTGAGCAGCATCAGACAGCCAGATGGTACCCCGCTCATGGATGATAATGGCAATGTCACTTCACATCTGTCCGGGGTGTTCTACAGGACAGTTGCGTTGCTGGAGAACGGCATTAGACCGGTGTATGTGTTTGATGGAAAGCCTTCCCCTCTGAAGAACAGAACCATCGAGGAAAGAAGGCTCATCAAGGAAAAGAGCAGGATCGAGCTGGAACAGGCAATTAGTGAGGGAAATGAGGAGAGAATCAGGTCCCTGTCCTCGAGAATAAACTACATAACTAAGGACATTGTGGAGGAGACAAAGACACTACTCGGGTACATGGGTCTTCCATATGTACAGGCTGTTTCAGAGGGAGAGGCACAGGCGTCTGCGATGTCCAGAGATGGCATTGTTCAGGGAGTGATCTCACAAGACTATGATTGCCTTCTTTTTGGAGCAGCAAAAGTGCTCAGAAATTTCACATTCAATGGAAGAAGGAAACTGCCGGGCAGAAACATTTACATCAATGTCTCGCCCGAGTTGATCGATCTGCAGGAAACGCTTGAAATGAACAAGATTACAAGGGAGCAGTTGATTGACATTGGAATTCTTGTTGGAACGGATTTTAACCTGGGATTGAAGAGGATAGGCGCCAAAACTGCACTAAACCTGATCAGGAAATATGGAAACATAAAGCGAGTGCTCATTGAAAAAAAGACCACAATAGAAAATCTTGATGCTATCAAGGATTTGTTCATCAACCCTCCTGCTACAACGGATTATAAAATTGCGTTCAACCTTCCCGATGAAAGTAAGATAATTGATTTCCTCTGCAACGTCCATTCCTTTTCTCCAGGAAGGGTTGAACCTTATGTCAGCGTTCTGAAAGATGCACTAAAGGGGAGATCACAGACCAATCTGGACTTCTTCTAGGATGTTGCACTCTTCATCAGTTCACCTTAATAAAAGGCAGTTCCGAAGTTATCTGCTATCATTGGTGGCATCGTAATAAGCCCCGACAGACCATGCCTGAGGATCACATGGAATAATTCGCATTGACTGATGCCGGATGAGCTCTCCGGACCTCTTCACCCCAAAATACTCAGGAAATCCCTTCATCTTTTCCATCGAAAGTGCAATGCGTTCCCTTATTTCCTTGCTCTCCTTGTGATAGCCGCGTTTGTCAAGGCCCTTCCAAATTATGAAATTATCCTGGGGCCATACCGCACCCCTCTGGTAAGCCTTTTCGTCAAAGTACGCAGACTTCGATGACATGGATCTGATTCCGTAATCAGTGAGCATATCGGGCTCAAATATTCTGTCCACCACCAGTCTCTCCATTTTTCTTGACAGAATTCCTGAAATTAAAAGGTGACCAGGATCGCTAGTGACTGATCGTTCCGCTACTCCATCCCCATCAACTGCAAGAGCATAGTATCCCTCATCCTCGATGAAGAAATAGCTGTCCAGTTGATCCTTGATAGTAGCCGATGATCTGTCAATTCTTTCTATGAGATCAGGAAATTTACCCATACTTGAATATTTTTCAATAAGCTGCTTCCCCTTCCTCAGCGCCATGTATGCATACCCCTGAACACCCACTACAGACACCGGATCCTTGAGAATGTCCAAGATATATCCTATTCCATCGCGCCAGGACTGGGACTGGAGACCAGACCCTTTCATAGCCTTGATATATGCGAGAAATCTGTCTTTTATCCCGAAATCAAGTATCCATTTCAGTCCATTGATTGCAGAATCCATAATCTGCGGGAAAGATTCTGGCACGCCGTAATTATCGAGAAAATCTGCAGCAAGCATGACATAAAGCGGAGTGCTGTCCACTGAGAAATAATTCTTTCCCATGGAAAGCCAGGGCAGTTCCCTGGATCTGGCCTCGATGAGCTTTTTATCGGTCTGCAACTCATGCAGTATTTTCCCAGGTTCCTCTGATGTTGATCCAACTTTCATTTTCCCCTGGTACCTTGAAAGTATTTCCAGTGTGGAGAGTGGTATTGATCTGTCGTGGTTCATCAGCTCCATCGAGGAAATTATGGAGTCTCTCCCAAAAAGCGCCTTGAACTTCGGAAGACCCGCATAAAGGAATCCTTCCGGGCTTCTAAGTTTTTGAATCGCTTCCGAAATCGTATTTTTATCCATCATTAAGCGTGTTGTCATTCCGGAAGATGATAAAAACTTTGCATCACCCTGCAAAGAAACGTTACCGAAGCAGATTCTGCCAGTCCTGCTTCATTTTAAGCGTTGAAGATAACCACCCTTGGTGATATGATGCTTTAAAAAATTAAACAGATGCTTCAAATTGCTTAAACTTTGATATGGAAAACCGTATCTGTTCGCCAATTTTATATCTCCTGTCTGCCTTGAGAATCAGGCTTTCCCCATCGTCGGTTTTGCCGTGGATAAAGTAAATTCCTCCAACATTCTCCGACGAGTCTATTTCTAGTTTATACTCGCCCTGCCCTAACTCTACCCACTCCGGCCTGAAACCTTTTGACCCGACGAAGTTCATGGGATAATCACCGACAAAATCTCCTATCCACGGAGTTTTGGGATCGTTATACAAATCGTTGTAAGAGGATATCTGTTCAAATGTCCCCTGATGGAGAACTCCTACCCTATCACCCAAAGCCTCGGCCTCTTTCTGATCGTGTGTTACAAAAACGAAAGTCTGGTGGAGATCCTGCTGAAGCTTTTTTAGTTCTCCCCTGGCTGAGTATCTGACCCTTGCATCCAGATTGCTCAGTGGTTCGTCAAGCAAAAATAGCGTTGGATTCCTTACTATAGCCCGGGCAAGAGCAACTCTCTGTTGCTGTCCTCCGCTGATCTGAGTAACCTTCTTACTCAGAATTTCTCCAATGTTAAGTTTATCCGCAATGCTCCTCACCTTCTCCGGTATGTTTCTTATTCTATGCATTTTCAAGGGAAAAGCGATGTTCTGATAAACGGTCATGTTTGGATACAATGCATAGTTCTGGAATACCATTGCAAGGTTCCTCTTATTTGGAGGAAGTCGTGTGACATCTTTTCCGTCGATCAGTATTTTCCCTGAATCGGGCTGTTCAATTCCCACTATCAATTTGAGAAGGGTTGATTTACCGGTTCCGGAAGGTCCGAGAACAACGAAGAATTCACCCGCCTCAATCGAAATAGACAGATCGTTGATCACTTTTGTCTTTCCGTAACTTTTTGTCACATTTCTGAGTTCCAGTTTGACTACCATTTTCTCACCTGATTATATTCCTTAATTGCATTTTCTAATGCAGCATTGACTTCATTTTTCCCGTTCGTGAACATGAATGTTCGCCTGAAGACATTTAAATCTATGTTATCATCCGGTTATCCCCGCAGTCAGATAATTTCCCTTGATGAACTTGGAAAGAATAATTGTAAGCACAATAACAGGAATGGTCACCAGAAGTGAGAATGAGGCAGCAGTAAGAATATTTCCCCTGGCAGTGCTGTCAAGATATATCAGTACCGGCAATGTGGGATGAACCGGAGAGAGTATTACTGCAAACGTAAACTCATCCCACGACATGAGCCACGACAGAAGAAATGCGGATACCACCCCTGGAACTGCAAGTGGAAAAATCACCGTATAAAGGGCCTGCATAAATGAGGCCCCGTCGACCCTTGCCTGGTTTTCCAGCTGTTTTGGTACCGATTCCAGAGATCCCATTATAAGAAAGACAGTCAACGGGAGAACAATCAACTCCTGCGCAAACGCAAGGCCAAGGGAAGAGTCATACAGTCCCAGCTTAAGGAATGTTGCGCTAATGGGAATAGCAATTGTAATTGATGGGATCATTGTGGAGAAAAAAAGGAGAGCTATGATAATACTTCCAAGTTTGAAGGAAAGTTTGCTTAGGCCGAAGGCTGCATGAAAGCCAAGCAGAATTGCAATAGCCGCCACTATGAAGGCTGTTTCCAAGCTTTTGAAGAAAGCAGCTTCCAGTATTTTTCCATATCCGGCGAATGCGTTATAGAAATTTGCAAGCGTAAATTTAGTCGGAAAGAGGGCGGGGTAATATGCTGCAACCGTCTGGCTTGGGCTTCCAAAGGCGATTATAAATAAAACATATAAAGGCAGAAGAACCAAGAACGTGAAAAAAACCACGCCCACATAGATCGCAACCTTTGCCCTGGGATTTTTGTACTCACTTACCATTTGAATGTCCCACCCCATATCTTGTCCTGTAAAACATTATCAGCGTGGCAAAGATCAGAACGAATCCAAGAAGTATTGTGGCGCCAGCGTAGGCAGGATGTGCATTCACTGTATCATACAGCGAATATGTCATCGTGGTCAGGAGCTGGTAGGGGAAAAGAAGAAGCGCCATTGCGAAAATATTGAACTCACTGATTCCCCTTATCATCAGGGCAATCGCTATAAAACCAGCCATATTCGGTAATGTTATTCTGAAAAACCTTTGTATGACGTTTGCTCCGTCAACCATGGCCTGACTGTAAAGATCGGGGGAAATCGTTGTCATTCCTGCCAGCAGTATGAGCGTCACTATTGGCGTGTTCTTCCATGAATCCGCAAGTATAAGAGCAAACAGGGACGTATCAAAACTTCCCGTCCAATCTAAGGGCTTCACGCCGAAAATGTTCAAAAATGAGTTTGCGTAACCTCCGTATGTGGAGAATATATTGTGAAAAATAACAGCTGTCACAATGGTGGCGACACCGAAAGGTATAAGGATAATGGCAGAGAAAGCTCCTCTACCCTTGAATGGCTTGGCCAAAAGGCTTGCCAGTGCAAACGCAAAAACAAACTGAAGAATAAGTGCAGTAACAGTCACGATGAACGTATTGACTATTGGCCTGGTTCCAAAAACGGATAGCACAAAACTGTAGTTGAAAAGAGTATAACCTCCCTTGATATTTGTAAAACTGTAATAAACAGCCTCTATTGCTGGAATGAATGCTAATATCAGGACGTAAAGTGCTGCGGGCAATATAAGAATGTATGCTGTCCAACTGTCCCTCCATTTAGTCAAGTAATTTCACCCAAAAAAAAGAAAAAAATGGTTATACGGATATTGGTCCGTAGCTGTTGGGATTCTGGTACAGGGTAGCGTTAGCAGATCCGTAGTTGGCTAGGATATAATTGTACATATCCGTATGAGCGGTGGAAAGCAGTGTAGCTATGTCTGAATAGTGTGCGGTATGTGAAACCATAAGCGGATTGAACACATCATTACACAGTATCACCTGCCACTCTGTTATCCAAGGAGTTGGGTTTCTCAAGAACACTCCCGTGGATATTGCCTGACCAAGTGCCTGGTCTATAACAGTGTATTTGCTTGGAAGATTCTGGTAGGCAGCACTGTTAATGGCAACCCATGAAAGGTTCAGTAGAGTCTCCTTCTGCGCCTGAGCTCCTAGCAGGTACTCTACAAAAGCTTCAAGACTTGGAACATTGGTTGCACCCTTTGGTATGAAGAGTACGTCCCCTCCAAGAAGGTGGTTCCCATTTACCGGTCCCGCCGGTCCAGAATAGACACCCAGTGTTGAATTCGTCATGGAGTAGGGCGAAGTTGTCAGAGTGTTGTAGATGTAAGGCCACTGGTAATCAAGTATTGAATAGTTGCCAACTGCAAGGCCATGATATGATCCCCAGTACCCGGTTGTAAATGCAGGCGCCAGATACGAACTCATATTATACAGATTCTGGAATGCATGAAGATCACCAGCATCGTTCAGATATAGTGGATTGCCTCCGAACTGAACCATCATCTGGTACATTTCAGTCGCTGTGCTCGATCCTGTGTGGCCACCGGCCGTTGAAGCACCCTGTATCATTATGGGGTTCTTGCCCGTCTTCTCCTTGATCAGTGCCGCGTCCTGCATCAGAGCAGTGTAGTTAGCAGGAGGAGCTGTTATTCCGGCACTTGCAAATGTAGTCTTATTATAGAATACAAGTGGAACATTTCCCCTGAATGGGAAAAAGTATATGCCGCCAAATACGTTCTTTTCATAATTTACGAGGCTTGATGCTGCGGGTATCAATCCAGCTGGCATTAAGGCAGGTGCCATGTTTGAAAGGTTCATCAGAACATTTCCGGATGAACTGTATATCAGCTGCCCAATTTCAAGATTGTCTTGACCTGCGACAATATTTCCAACTTTACCGGATTTTTCAAGTGCAAGAACATCTGTAGACACCTGTCCGCTCCCCACATTAACGAGACTTACGTGAATACCTGGATATTCAGTTTCGAACTGTGGTATCAGCGTGTTGTTCATATACGTAGCTTCAGAACTGGCCAGGCTTTCATAAAATTGTACATTCACCGTACTAGAACTCGTCTGAGATGAATGAAAAGGGAAATACCCGGCTGAAAAAGCGACTATTGCTACTATTATCACCGCTGCAACCCATCCCCATGGGCGCTTTGGCTCAACTTCACTCGATCCTTGCGTTGATTCTGTCATTGATCAAAACAACGAAGCATTTTATTTAAATGTTTATGTGTTCGTAAAAAAAATTCTCTTCTGAATTCTTATGCTGATGGGTATTTTCATTGAGTCTACACGTAAAAATAATGACTTATCTTAATATCGCTTTCATGAATGAATTGAAAAAACAAGCTATATCAAACCTATGATGTAACCACTTTTTTAATGGTTATTGGTATTACGTCGTTATCAAATTCCAGTATTGCTATTTCCACTGGATCTATAAGATTTTTCGGTATATCAATAATCACTGGAGCTCCCATAGAAATCTGCAATGCCCTAGAACCTATTATTCTGGCTTTTTCAAATTTAGTCAATCCCATGGGTACCAACAAAGCAATAAGGGAATAAACTCAGATACTAATACTTTTTGTATTAGATAATTTTGAAAAAGTGCCGCACCGCATTTGAAGATTCAAGATTTGAACACATTGCTCTAGTGATTTATACCTTGACGCGATAAACCTTGTTATGTTTTCCAATTCCCAGGAAAAAATAGATTCGTCTTTCAAGTTTTTGCTGATATCAAGATCTGCGAGGAGTATCGCACTAATCTTCGTAACTCTTGCTTTTTCTCTTTATCTTAATTCGCTGGGCTACAGTCTAGTTTTTATAGGTATACTGTACCTGTTTATCGTCCTGTTCAACATGTTCTTTTCCCTGATTTTAGGTTTTCTGGGAGACCGGATTGGTTACAGCAGAGCACTTCTCGTCGGCGAGGTTTTACCATTGGCTGGTGTTGCTGGCCTTGCGCTTTCCACGAATATCTATGTAATCGCGCTGTCTGCCATTGTTGGAGGAATTTCTGGCACAGCAGGTGGAATGAGAGGCGCCTTTTCTCCTGGGATGACTGCATTTGTGGCCAGCAACTGGCCCGATGAGATAGGCAGAGTCATGAGACTTTCACGCATAAACGTAGTAGCATCCCTGTCTTCGATTGTGGGTGGTTTTTTTCTCATCATGCATGGTTATTTGTCTCCATATTTTGGGGCTGTTGGAACGTTCCGATTTTTGTTCGGCGTTTCTTTCATGATCCTTCTGATCTCATTCGTTTCTCTTATGCTTCTGAAGGAAAGGAGAAGGCCAAAAAAAACCAGCAGAATCATGAAGAAGGAGAGCTTTTCATACATGATGAAAATAATAATACCGAATATGATAAACGGTGCCGCTATCGGCGTGGCTATTCCTCTCCTTCCTCTGTGGTTTGAACTCAGATTCGGCGTATCTGTCTCCTTTGTGGGTGAAATATTCACTCTGGCATATATCGCCACCGCTCTTGGATCATTCATATCAGGCAAGTACCTCAATTCTGCTCAGATCAGAGCCGTCACTGTTTCATCTGTCACAAGGTTTTTTCAAGGCTTAATCCTCATTATGGTAGCCTTTTCTCCACTGGTCGTTATCGCATTCACGCTCTATGCCGTAAGGAGCGGAATCGCAGGATTGGGGGCACCGATGAGGAGTGCCATTAGTGTCAGGGGCATAGGTAGTGAGGATTATGGAACAGCCTCCAGCATCCAGGGAATGGCAACGAGAGGATCTCAGATGACATCCGGTTTATCTGGTTACCTTATGGATCTATATTTTCCGGCTCCGTTGTTTCTTGGCGGCTTGCTTCAGGTCACAGGATCCTTCGTTTATTACAGAATAATCCGCAACTGGGAGATAAAAAGGGATCAGAAGAAAGAGTGAAACATCATTCCCTGGTATTTTCAGGTTAACAGGCACCATTGTATTTCCAACGCAGCTCTAGAAAATCTCTTTGGAATGGTGACAGTTTACCATTACGAAACATCAGGCATAGAAACACAGAAGAAAACTGTGTAAACGATGCTCAAATTTTGTCCATAAACAATAAGAAATTAACAGGATAGAATTTCTTCTTGTTCATGATATAAATATTGGTTTAAAATGTCATATCATGGCCACAAAGGATTTTCTCAAACGCTTCCTTATGATTGGCGAAAAAAACGTTCTTTCCAGATTGACCAATTATGTGGATCTTGCACAACAATCCCTCACCTATTTGAGTCAGATGTTAACTGGAGGTAATGCTGATTATGAAGGACTCAATGAAAAAATAATGGATATTGAAAAAGAAGGGGATGAATATACATCGAACATCAACCACGATATCACAAGTGGCGCAATAAGTTCAAATCTGATGGATACACTCATTATTCTGGTTGACAAATGTGACGACCTCCTGGACGATTCATACTTCATCAGCAGAGAGATTAGAAGGATGATGAGAAACCACAGCAAGAATGATCAGGCTTCAGCCGATCTCCTTGTTCGCAGCTACTCCAGCCTCAATGATATGCTTTCCTACGGAATGAGAGCCCTGAGATTGGTCAAGGACTTGCTTAACTCTGCTGACATCACGGTGATTAAGTCCAAGAGAAAGGAGATCGAGGACCTTGAGGAAGAGGTCGACGAACTCAAGGACAACCTCATTGATGAGGTATACAGGGATGCTGATATCATATCATTCCTTGTCTTTGAGCATGTTATAAGTCTTGTCCATAAGATGGATGATTTTCTCGATTATTGCGAAGACATTTCAGATGATGTTCTGAACATTGTGATGGCTGTTACAAAGTGATAAATACCCATTTCATGGGATTAGAAAATCAGGCGAAAGGGATCGCTTTGATATTTGACCTCCATCCTTTTAAGTTCTCAGTTTCAGGAGTTTAACAAATTCATCGCATTTGTTGGTAATCACTCCCTTCATTCCAGCATCGCGTATCTTAAGGAGCTTATCATTGTCGTTAACTGTCCATGGCATCATTCTCTTGAATTTGGACCTGTCGGGGCTTTCGCTGGAAAAATTGATAACATCAAAATTTGGAAGAAGGAAGTCAATCTCCTTTCCATACGTTGTATTATCGAAAAGCTTGTTTCCGAACATTTTCATTGAATCTCTGTCGTAGTCCAGCCCAATCTTAATTTCTGGATATGCGTTCACCGTCAATTTTAAGGACTCGGGATTGAATGATATCACGACTGCAGAATCTTCCATTCTGTATTTTCTGATTAATTCCACAACCTTCTCTGCGGGATCGTTTTTGCTGATTGTACCATCATTGTCAATCGTTTTCAGCTCTATGAAAAAGTTCCCGGAAGACAGTTCGACAAACAGGTCTTCGAGTCTAGGGGCGGGCGATCCCTTTGCGCTGGAGATTCTCAATATCTCGTCGTATGAGGTGCCCCCGATCCTCTTTGCTGATCCATGGAGCCTCTTCATGTCGAAGTCGTGATAGACAACAGGTACACCGTCCCTGCTCAGTTGTACATCAAGCTCAACAGCATCTGCTCCAGCGTTGAACGCAGACCTGAAAGATTCGAGTGTATTTTCTGTCTTCACGCCAGGCAGTCCCCTGTGACCCACGATGATAAATTTCCTTTCTTCAGTGAAATGCATGTGCAGATATTACTCCTTCAATTATTAAGATGAGTGCTGAGGAGATTATCATCCCTCAGCCTATCGTAATTTCAGGAATTATTCAGCAGTGCTTATCACTATGGTCTTCATATTGGTGAATTCGTCAATACTGAATCCTATTCCCTCGCGACCAAAACCACTCTGCTTAACTCCTCCAAATGGGAAAAAGCCGATGCCGTGTGCAGGGAATGCATTGATCGTGACTTCTCCCGCCTCTATCTTTCGTGCAATTCTCAGGGCCTCGGTGATATCGTCGGTGAATACAGCGCTGTCAAGACCGTATTCAGATTTATTGCTTATTTCTACGGCTTCATCCTCGGTAAAATAATTGTGTATCGGGATCACTGGACCGAAGGTCTCTTCCCACATTATTCTTGCTGTGAGGGGAACATCAGAGAGAACGGTTGGTTCGACATAATTCTTGTTAATCTTACCACCAAGAATAAGTTTTGCTCCCCTGGCAACTGCATCGTCTATGAGCCCCTTGACTCTTTCGGCCGATGATTGATCAATTAAAGGTCCTATGGGGAGGGGACTTTCTTCCGGCGTATTCAATCTGAATTTCTTTGCCTCATTTACGATACTTTCCACAAGTTGAGGTGCAAGGCTGGATTCTGCAAGAACCCTGTTGATTGCATCGCATCTCTGTCCGGAAAATTTAAAAGATCCGTCAACTATGCTTTTGGCAACTTTCTGAAGATTCTTGGCACCTTTTGTAACAATTGCACTCGCCTTCCCTCCAAGTTCCAGATGAATTTTCTTTATCCCCGATATATTGCTGAGTTCAAGTCCTACAGACGTGCTTCCCGTGAACGTGATCATGTTTATTTGATCGCTTGTTGCAAGATAACTGGCTATATCTCCGGGGGCAACTATATTGCTGTATGCGCCCTTTGGTATGCCGGCCTCGTCAAGTATACGGGCCATCATCAGTGCTGGAATTGGGACCGCAGAAGGCGGTTTCAGTATTACGGAATTGCCTGCTATCAGGCCGGGAATTACCTTGGTGTACGAAATAAAAAGGGGATAGTTAAATGGCGAAATAGCCAGAACAACCCCGACGGGCTCCCTCTCAACCATTGCTATCCTGCCCTGGTTCTGATTAGCCCACTCACCCGGTATAAGATCGCCCTTAATTCTGTTTGCATCGTATCTGGCACTCAGGAGCCTGTCTATTGTGGATTTGACCTCGCCTTCTGCTTCAGATCTAGGCTTACCGACGTTGCTTATCAATGCTTTGATCATCGTTTCTTTCCGGTCCGCCAGTATCCTGGCTGCATTTTCCATTATGTCTATCCTCTTGGCTCCTGGCAAATTTTTCATTTTTTCTTTGGTAGCCGTGGCGGCTTCAAGCGCCCTGTTTGCAAGTTCGAGATCAGCTCTGGAAACCATTGCGATAGTGTTCAAGGTAAGTGGGCTTTTAACCTCCACAAAAGACTCTCCCATTACCCATTCCCCACCAACAAGTATCTTGAAGTAGGGTATTCCCTTATTAACTTCAACTATGTCCTCGAATTCCTCATAATTTATTTTATCATTCTTTGGCAGTTTAATCACCTGATCACGTGAATATTATATTAAGAGATAAACTAATCCTCTAACAGTTTAACGTATGTTTGTAGATGTCGGATTCAAAATAAGTTGCAGACGTCCTATTTTCTTTAATGAAAACGACGAAATGAATGATCGAGTTAAATATATACAATGCAGAATTTATTTCTAGTGCATTTGATCAATGGTCTGATACGTAGTAACAAGGAAAAACCTAATAAAAAAAGGTCCACGAAACAATTAAATATCTCCCTGCTATTGAGAGGCTTACGCATCTACCGTGAAGGTAAAATGTATACTCAAACCAGCTCTAAGGCGAGTGGGGGACTATGGCAAATGTGCCGGGATGAACCCTTAATTCCAGGGCTGATATAGATGGAGTTGTGAGGAGATCAGAAACTCACTACTGACAAGTGAAATGGTGCAATCTGTGGCCTGCCAATATTCTTTAATTTAATCTTACCATGACATGGATTAACTCCGGTTGATCCTGCCGGCGGCCACTGCTATCAGGTTTCGATTAAGCCATGCGAGTCAAGGGGTCGTAAGACACCGGCATACCGCTCAGTAACACGCGGATAATCTGCCCCCAGGTGAGGGATAACTTCGGGAAACTGAGGCTAATACCTTATAGTCACTTTATGCTGGAATGCTTAGGTGATGAAAGTTCCGACGCCTGAGGATGAGTCTGCGGCCTATCAGGTAGTATGTGGTGTAAAGGACCACATAGCCGAGGACGGGTACGGGCCCTGAAAGGGGGAGCCCGGAGATGGACTCTGAGACATTAGTCCAGGCCCTACGGGGCGCAGCAGGCGCGAAAACTGTGCAATGCGCGAAAGCGCGACACGGGAAACCTGAGTGCCTTGACTTTTGTCAAGGCTTTTCTTAGGCCTAAAAAGCCTAAGGAATAAGAGCTGGGTAAGACGGGTGCCAGCCGCCGCGGTAACACCCGCAGCTCGAGTGGTGGTCACTTTTATTGAGCCTAAAGCGTTCGTAGCCGGCTCTGTAAATCTTCAGACAAATTCTTCTGCTTAACGGAAGATCCTCTGGAGAGACTGCAGAGCTAGGGACCGGGTGAGGTTGAAGGTACTTCTGGGGTAGGGGTAAAATCCTGTAATCCTGGAAGGACGACCGGTGGCGAAGGCGTTCAACTAGAACGGATCCGACGGTGAGGAACGATGGCTAGGGGAGCAAACCGGATTAGATACCCGGGTAGTCCTAGCTGTAAACACTGCCCACTTGGTGTTGCTTCTCCGATTAAGGGGGAGCAGTGCCGGAGCGAAGGTGTTAAGTGGGCCGCTTGGGGAGTATGGTCGCAAGGCTGAAACTTAAAGGAATTGGCGGGGGAGCACCGCAACGGGAGGAGCGTGCGGTTTAATTGGATTCAACGCCGGAAAACTCACCGGAGGCGACCTTTGGATGAGAGTCAACCTGACGAGTTTACTCGATAGAAGGAGAGGTGGTGCATGGCCGTCGTCAGCTCGTACCGTAGGGCGTTCACTTAAGTGTGATAACGAGCGAGACCCCCATCTTCAATTGCTAACAAATAAGAGATTATTTGTGCACTTTGAAGGGACCGCCAGCGCTAAGCTGGAGGAAGGTGAGGTCGACGGCAGGTCAGTATGCCCCGAATCTTCCGGGCTACACGCGCGCTACAAAGGACGGGACAATGAGATGCGACCTCGAAAGGGGAAGCTAACCTCGAAACCCGTTCGTAGTTAGGATTGAGGGCTGTAACTCGCCCTCATGAATGTGGATTCCGTAGTAATCGCGGGTCAACAGCCCGCGGTGAATATGCCCCTGCTCCTTGCACACACCGCCCGTCAAACCATCCGAGTTGGCATTGGATGAGGGTTTGCCCGAGAGGACAAGCTCGAATCTGATATTGGTGAGGAGGGTTAAGTCGTAACAAGGTATCCGTAGGGGAACCTGCGGATGGATCACCTCCTAAGATAGGGCAGGCCACAGGCATTTTCATTTCACTTGTTTTTCTGATATTAAAAAGGATGATTTATGGCTAAATCAGAAGTGAAGAATATATCAAGATTGATTGTTCTTGTTGCGTTGATACTGCAGGTAATTTTTCTTATCTTGCTCATAGTTTCACTTGTTGCATCTAGCATATTGGCTGGGGTACCCAAGTCAGGATCGCTGCTTGCAAATGACATTCTGAGTTTCTTTTCCGGTCTGGTTCTTATCATAATCTACTTCGTCTTCCTGGCACTGAACTATCTGCTCGTTTACCTGAGGATAGGTAGAGTATCGTATAAGAAGGCAATAGCTCCTGCGATTATTCTTGGTATTATTGAGATCGTTCTGGGTATATTTTCACTGTACTTCCTGATACCTGGAGTATTGCTTCTGATTGCCGGCATTGCCTTATCCCTCTGAGTTTTGTCGCCGTAA
>JAJYEP010000030.1:0-9016 GCA_021785735.1 Thermoplasmata archaeon
AATGCGGAGGGCCGGATTCGGACCGGCGAATTCCTACGAAAACAGATCTTGAGTCTGTCGCATTTGACCAGGCTCTGCAACCTCCGCAGTTTTACCGACATATTCTAATGAGATATCTTTTTTCCTATGACATACCGGAGATTTTGGAAGTATCACAGAGTGGGATTCCAGCCAGAAAAAATAGAGTATAAATATTAAGGTATCATCGTTAGATGATGCATGAAAACGACCCTTCGATATCCATTCAAATCGAGCTGGGTGACGATTGTATCAAAATTCTGGAAATTTTGACACCAGACAATGATCAATCCCTACATTGCATTTGTGAAAACGGAATTTTAAAAATAAACATTCCCGAAATTAAATACAGTTCAATATTTAACGTGTCCAATGAAATATTCAGAGAAATTGAAATATTTGAAAGCGTTAAAAAAATAGGGTGATTATTCCTCGACGTCGAGGGATAATTTTTCTGCAAGCTCCTTGTAACGGTTCCTTATTGTTACCTCGGTAACACCTGCCACTTCTGAAACAGATCTCTGTGTCCTTCTTTCATTATTCATGAGAGAGGCAATGTATATTGCAGCCGCGGCTACTCCCGTGGGACCCTTGCCGGAGGTCAGTTCATTGTCCTTTGCCATTTTCAGTATCTCGTTGGCCTTTTTCCTTGTATCCGGTGAGAGCTTGAGTTTACTGCAGAACCTGTTTACATAGTCTTCCGGCTTTGACGGAAGGATGTTTAGCTTGAGGTACCTGCTCATTATTCTGTATGTTCTTCCTATTTCCTTTTTCTTGACCCGTGTGACGGATGCGATCTCGTCCAGTGTCCTTGGAACATTGGTAATTCTGCATGCAGCATATATAGAACCGGCTACAACCCCCTCAATACTTCTACCACGTATCATGTTCTGCTTCACAGCTTTTCTGTAGATTACTGCGGCACTCTCACGAACGTCGTTTGGAATGCTGAGATTGGATGCCATTCTCTCCAGTTCCTGCAATGCCTGTGAAAGGTTTCGCTCCGCGGCATTTGAAACTTTAATTCTCTTCTGCCACTTTCTCAGTCTGTAAAGCTGAGCCCTGTTTCTAGTAGGAATTGACTTTCCATACGAGTCTTTGTTCTTCCAGGATATATCCGTCGACAATCCCTTGTCGTGTATTGTAAAGGTCATGGGGGAACCAACCCTTGATCTGGAGTCATTTTGTTCAGAGTCAAAGGCCCTCCATTCGGGCCCCTGGTCAAAATAGCTCTCATCGATTACAATACCACAGTTATTGCAAATCAGTTCACCGCGTTCATAATCCCTGATAAGCTGAGTGGATCCACACTCGGGGCACTTAACTATTTCATCTATTTTCCTTTTTGTTTGTTTCTCATCCATTTCAATCATCTCTTAACACTTGATATACAAATCATTCTCAAGTCCTGAATTACTTCTTAACTTGATTAATCCATAAGGTTTCGCAACTGGGCCCATTATTCGAACCAATTTGCCCAGTACCTTGCCAGAATTATCCGTAACTTTCGCATCCATTTTCAGGCAGTCACCCAGCAAGACCAGTAGCTCATCGCCTTTCGCTGACACTATCTCCACCTTTCCATTCATATGAATCACTCTATAATGCGGGACATTAGCCAATTTTAGAAATGTTTATATGTATATAGCTAAATAGTATATAAACATTTGTATAACATTTTGTTTACAAATTACTCTTTTAGCCATTATTTAAACGGTTTGTCAGACCATATAAAAAAGTGCGAAAATCTCTGAGTTTTTCTGAAAAAAATAAAAGATTTAGAGTTTGTATAAATATTATCTGATAATTCTTATATTATAGCTGATATTGCTGTATTTTTCAGTAAAATTCGCAGATTTGAAAAATTTTAGATGAAACCTAAAATCTTACTGAGGAGCAAAAGGTTTAATAGAGAAACGAATGTTGGAAGAGCAATAATTATCTTGGTGTTAATATGGAATCAACTGCTAAAGACTTGCAAGGAAAGAAGTGTCAGGAATGTGGATCTGAGCATCTGGTCAGGGACTACGAAAGGGGAGAGCTCATCTGTAGCGACTGCGGCATTGTCATTGAGGATTCTCTCATAGATCAGGGACCTGAATGGAGATCTTTTGATTCCGAACAGGATGACAGAAGGGCCAGAACAGGTTCACCAATGACTTTTTTAAGCCACGACAAAGGACTGGCGACGGAGATTTCTTGGTCTAACAAGGATTACTATGGTAAGCGAATTCCCCACAAGAATAGAGCGCAGATATACAGAGTCAGAAAATGGCATCAGAGAATCAGAGTGAGCAATGCTGCTGAAAGAAATCTATCACTTGCGCTTCAGATGCTTAATGACAACGGTGGAAAGCTTGGAATTCCCAAAGACATAAAAGAAACGGCAGCCCTTGTTTACAGAAAGGCAGTTGAAAAGAATCTAATAAGAGGCAGGAGTATTGAAAGTATTGTATGTGCATCGTTGTATGCAGCGTGCAGAATGGTGAATCTGCCAAGGACCCTGGACGAAATATCAAAAGCATCTGAGGTAAACAAGAAGAAGATTGGAAAGGCTTACAGACATCTTGCAAAGGAACTGAGCCTGAATTTGAAACCAACAACTCCTTATTCCTATGTTGCCCAGTTTTGCAACAAACTTGATCTTGACAAGCAGGCAATCGTGATAAGTGAAGATATTGTGAGGAAATCCATTGAAAGTGGAATTTCATCTGGTAAAGGACCTACCGGTGTCGCTGCTGCCTCCATATATATTGCCTCTGTGCTTGTTGGAAAGCCGAGAACACAGAAAGAGGTTGCCAGGGTTTCCGGTGTGACCGAAGTTACAATCCGTAATAGATACAAAGAGATCAGCAAGGCGCTTAACATTCCTGGACTAGAGTGATCAATGCGTATTGACGTCATTGACAACGGTGGGCAATGGACCCACAAGGAATGGCATCTGCTGAAGTCCCTTGGAATAGAGAGTGATATAAGACCAAATACTGTGAGTTCAGAATCCCTCAAGGACAATGATGGGCTTGTGCTTTCAGGCGGTGCCCCCAGTATTGTATCTGAACTTGATAAGTTGGGCAATGTATCTTCGTTTATTGACGATCACAGTTTTCCAATTCTCGGTATTTGCGTTGGTGCCCAGTTTATTGCACTCCATTATGGTGGAGAGGTTGGACCTGGTACAAGACCTGAATATGGTAAGACAAAAGTTGATGTTTTGAACAAGATCGGAATTTTCAATGGAATGCCCGACAGTATTATTGTATGGGAAAATCACAATGATGAGATTAAAAAGCTCCCCTCAGAGTTGACCCTTGTAGCCAGGTCCAGTAACTGCGCCGTTCAGGCTTTTGCACACAGGACTTTACCAATTTATGGCGTACAGTATCATCCGGAAGTGAATAATACTGAGTATGGCCGCGAACTGTTTGTTAACTTCGTTAACATATGCAAAGAAACCGGACCAGATAAATTTAAGAATAAAACCTCTATTTTGTGATATACATGTTGTCTAGGATCTCAGAATTGACTGGCAGAGTGGTCTACAACCATCAGGGAAACCCTGTCGGAAAGGTATCTGACGTGATACTGGATTTCGAAAGGAATTCTATCTATGGACTATACATCGATGAAACAAATCCTGAACTTGTGGAAGGGGGCGCTCCCATATCGATACCGTACAGGCTGGTTAAAGCCATCGGTGAGATTATACTTCTCAAGACTTTTCCCCAGTATATAAGGGTGAATCCTGAGCAGCGCTGATCTCATTTGTGAAGGAAATAACCTTCATTATTCTGGCTGGAGAGATTAACGTAACCGTACCTTTCAAACTGAGATATTCCTTTTACAAGCAGGTGTGATTTTTCTATCACTCCCCTGTCGTTTATCCCATCTGGCCTCAGTACTACAAAATCGTCCGAATCTGGCGGACACCAGTGGATGATTCTTGTGGTCTTCGGATCAAACTTCTGCTCGCTGCTGTAAACTAGATCCTTTCCCTTCAATGAAACATTGTACAGATCCTTCAGCCTGACTGTGGAGTTGGTATCAAATTTAGCCAGATCGTCAGACGAGATAAAAACCTCCGTGCCAGGTTTCATTCTGAATTCACGGAATCCCATTTCCTTGTGCTCTGGATGAAATGGGATCTTCACGTCAATTTCTGGTGAGTCGATCACCTTGAACTTTAACGGTTCCTTCACGAAGAACAGTCTTTTTGCGTTCCTGTCTATATTCTCCCTGTTCATGGAATTGAATATTTCCCATGAAAAACTGGCATCAATCTCCCTCAATCCGGATTCTATCCAGTATCTCCTGAAAGTTTCTGGTTGATAACCCCTTTTCAGCAAGCCCCTGATCGTGTTGAGCCTTATGTCGTCCCAGCCAGAGAATTTACCCGCAGCAATATCCTTTCTTATGATGGATGTTTTCAACCTTTCGCCCGGAATGGAAATCATACCATAATGATAGTACAGCGGAACTTTCCAGTGGTTGTAGTCGAAAATAAATCTCTGTCTTCCTGTGTTGTTCAACTGATCCTTTCCCCTCAGGACATGAGTCAGCCCAAGGTAGTGATCGTCCACAGCGACGCTGAAATTCATCATGGGATAAAGATAGTATTTCTCACCAGTTCTGGGGTGCTTGGCCTTGCCTATCCTGAAGGCAATCCAGTCCCGCAGTGAGGGGTTCGGATGACTTAGATCGGTCTTTATCACAACTGTTGCTTCACCCGCCCTGTATTTGCCAGTAAGAATTTCCTCGAACCTCCTCATATTTTCCTGTGGCTCAATATTCCTGTGTGGGCAGCTCTTGGATTCAAGTTTGAGGGCCCTGAAATCCTCCTGCCTGCAGAAGCACACATATGCATAACCTCTTGCAATCAGTTTCCTAGCTTCCTCGTAATAGATATCAAAACGATCTGATTGGATGACAATCCTATCTACCTTTACTCCCAGATTTTTTAGATCTTCCGGTATCATCTCATAAGCGTTCAAATCGATATTCGCCGGATTTGTGTCCTCCAGCCTCAGTATCAGTTCTCCACCGTATCTTCTGACGTACTCATCATTTAGAATCGCCATTCTTGAATGTCCCAGATGAAGTGGACCTGAGGGCGACGGTGCAAGTCTCATGACGACCCTTTCGCCCACGTCATCCAGGTCAGGAAGACGTTTTTCTTCTCTTGGTTTGTCCTTTTCAAGGAGTTCAGGGAAATATTTTGTGGCCTCATTGCTTATCGTCTCTTTTCCCATGGAATTAACTTGCGATACAATGCCGTTGATAATGGACATCAATTTCTTCGGATCGGAGCGTGCCTCCGGATGATCCCCAAAAATCTTTGCTGAAACAGCTTTCACTTCAGCTTGCCCATTGTGCAGAAATGCGTTTTTTATTGCCTGAAGCCGAATATCGTCCTCTATGGTCATCTAAACCTACCTTCAATCTGCTTGATCATGAGGGTTTTAAGATTATCTATGCTTTTTTGATCGTTTACAGAAACTACAACTGTTTCAATCGCAGATTTTGAAATGTCTGCTTTGCTTTGTATTCTTATGATCGGTTTATCCAGAAGTGACTTTATCTCGTTGTATAGCTTTTCCTGATCTTGAGCACTGTATGACGTGATCTCGCTCCTGTCGAGGAGGAAAAGTATCACACCATCTATGTGCTTCAGTGCAAGAATAGCTTTCATTTCCATCTCGTTCCTGTCATTCATGGATCTGTCAAGAATACCCGGAGTATCAATGATCTGCACTACATTATTTCCAAGCTTGGCATGACCAATATATATCGATTGGGTAGTGAACGGATATTCTGCAATCTTCGGTTGGGCATTTGTCAGCACCGATAAAAGGGAGCTCTTTCCTACATTTGGCATTCCTGCGATAATGAAGGTCGGAAGGACAGGATCGATCTCAGGTATTTTTCTCATATAATCACGGCACTTTGCCAGGAAATCCAAATCTTTGCTTATTCCATCAATAATTGATGAGAATCTGCCGTAAAAGGCCTTCAGTGATTTATTCATTGCTGGGGCATACTGTGCTCGTTTCACAGACCTGATCGTCATTGTGGAAATATCTACGATTTTTTCCTTTGCCCATTGAATGCGCGAAAGACTCATCTTATACTGGTCGACGTCAAACATAAGGTCAACTAGTGCGTAATAAAAGGGGTGAACCCTCTCAATTGTTGGAAACTTTTTGATTATTCTTGACAGATGTCCGGTGGAGATTTTCTCGACAAGTGCAACCTTTGATATGACCTCCCCTCTGACTTTGTCCTTCAGTTCCTTCTGATATGGAACCTCTATCTTTACAGCCCTTGAGAGTGATTTATCAAGAATCTCTTCTGATTTCAAGATTGTCGGGATTTTATTAAACACAAAACCTGAATGCACTTCTGATAATTATACTAGCGTTATTCTTTGATTTCCTTGATCGCAGCCTCAATTTTCCTGATCATATCATCGTTCATCTCAAAGACCTGGTGGGCGTACCTTGTATGTATTCTAATCCTTGGCATAAGATCCTTTTTTTCTGCGGCCTCAAATTCGAAACTGCAGTCATAACCTATGTCCCTGCATCGATACAAGTACTTAACCATGTACGTTTATAGGCAACCAGTATAAAATGGCTTCATAACCAGCGATCCCTGGATCATTCTGAAATCACTGCATCTTGTCTCATAAATTTTTGATGAATGAATAAACAATTTAAATAAACGTATAACATCGGAGGTAATGCGTGACGACAAGTCCCCAGTCTTTGATTTCTCCAATTATATTGTTTCATTGAAGTATCAGTTTTTGTTCTATCTGAGAAGCAGAAGATTTCTCGGTCTGTTTCTTCTTGTTTTAATAGTTTCAGTTGCCGTTTCTCTTCTTCTTGTCAAGTATGAGTATAACTTCTTGAAGGCAGGGGATTCCTCATCTTTCTTTAACGGCTATTTGTCAACGTTTGCCGTAACGCTTGTGGCACTTGTGGCTGCATTCTTTGGCGGTGACATGGCTTCCATGGATTTCGGCACGGATTCTGCGTATTATTCATTGGTGCAGCCTATAAGGAGAAGCACCCTGTTTCTTGGGAGATATACTGCTGCAGTGATTTTGACTTTTGTCATAATCCTGGTCTACTATATTGCAGCAATTTTCACTTCTGTTTACCTCTATGACAGTGTGACATCACAGGTATTGACCTCTCTATACCTTGTTTTCCTACTTACCATGGCTCTTGTGGCATTCGCCGGTTTCTTCAGTTCAATATTTAAGAGTCCTCTTGTAGGCATAATCGTCACTGTTCTTTTTGTGGTACTTATCATACCTATAATCCAGGGTATACTGTCAGCCTTTGCAGGAATAGAGCCATGGATGTTCATTACGTACGCAGGCAGTATCGTATCGTTAGTTTTCCTTCCAAGCTATCCTCTGAAGGAAGTGGTGAGAGCGGGTCGCTTCACAACGTATACCTATAACCCTGCATTTAATGAGTCAATTTATATTATGCTGGGGTATTTCGTAATATTCCTTGCAGTGACGCTTCTGATATTTTCCAGAAGGGAGATTAAGGGGTGATAAAAATGCCTAGTATTAAGGTTGAAAACTTATCCAAATCATACGGTTCATTCAAGGCACTTGATTCAATTTCGTTTGAATATTCGGGCAACAGAGTGGTAGGGTATCTTGGCCCGAATGGCGCCGGTAAGACCACCACTCTGAAGATCATGACAAATCTCCTGAGACCTGATTCCGGGAACGTATTAATAAACGGCATTAACGTCAATCATGATTCGGTGGTTGCATTGAATAAGATTGGTTCACTTGTTGAAAACCCGTCTCCATTCCCTTACTTTACCGTCGAGGAATCCCTGAGGTTTGTGGGCGATTTGAGGAAAGTCCCGAAAGACACCACAACCAGCAAGATCAAGGAATTATCAGATCTTTTAAGGCTGCCGCCACTAAAATCCAGGATTGGACAGCTATCAAAAGGACAGAGACAGAGAGTGGTCCTCGCATCTACGCTTATTTCTGATCCCGAGGTACTGATACTGGACGAACCAACCTCCGGACTTGATCCTTTTGAGATGAAGATTATCCGTGACTTAATAAAAGAATTGAAGAACGATCACCTTGTGCTGATGAGTTCACATCTTCTTTCCGAAGTGGCAGAAATATGCGATGACGTTATCTTCATCGGCAAAGGTAAAATCCTAGCAAGGGAAAATGTTGCAGATATCTCCGGAAAGTTCCAGACCAGCCAGGTGGAGATAGAATTTCTCGGCGCAGACCTGACAGGTGTAGTAAAATCTCTTGAAAATATGGGGTATAATGTCACAACATCCAATGGGAGTAAAATAAGAATCAAGTTCAGTGGAAAGGATGAGGAGAGGGCAAAAATTCTCGCTGATGCAATGAAGCTAGCGCCAGTTATTTCCTTCGTAAGTGTTGGTTCCGCTCTAGAAGATGCTTACATTTCCATTCTTGGAGGAACCGCATAAGGTTTAGATTTCTACTCAAACCTATTATACATGGATAAAATATTATTATGTGTTAACAGAGGATCACAGGCACATATCCTGCGGCGGAGACCCTTTCAACTATCTGAAGAGCGTAATGAAGGGATTATATTTTCAACTCGATCCCGGACAGGATGCAAACATTCTGATCGAAAAGGAAAAGTTTCCCTATTCGAAGGAACTGTTCGATGGAATGGCTAATGCTTCCAAGCTCAGGATAACCCAGTACAAAGAAAAAAACGGCGAAATAAGCATGATTGTCAGGAAGACCGAAGGCTGAACATCCTGATTTATTGAATTCTACCCATCAGTATTTGGGAATACTTCTGCCGAGATAGTTGAGAACCAACTTGTGTTCACCGGATCCTGGAAGGATGGAATAACATATCTTCTTTGAGAAATGAAAAGATTCGAATTTGAATTCATGAAAATGAACTCTCACCTTTCTGCCTGATACCTCGATTGCGTCAGATATTGAATCACCAGAAAG
>JAJYEP010000030.1:9116-14146 GCA_021785735.1 Thermoplasmata archaeon
GATACAATAAGAAATGGGTTATTTAACATGCTGTGATATGGTTACTGTCGATAGGGTCGTTTGAATGGAAAATTATGATGCATCGCAGATACAGATACTTGAAGGCTTAAAGGCTGTCAGAAAGGTTCCCGGGATGTACATTGGTTCGACCGATGAACGCGGTTTACACCACCTGGTGTATGAAGTGGTGGACAATAGCATAGATGAATCGGTAGCAGGATACTGTTCCAACGTCCACATCACAATTCAGCCAGACGGATGGATTACTATTGAGGATGACGGTAGAGGTATACCCACAGATATACACCCAAAATATAACAGGCCTGGTCTTGAAATTGTATTAACAGAATTACACAGCGGCGCTAAATTCGACAAAAAGGTGTATAAGATCACCGGCGGCCTTCATGGTGTCGGAATACACGTGGTCAATGCACTGTCGTCAAAACTAATTGCGCTTGTTAAAAAGCCGGACAGGATAGACTACGAGGTTTTCAAACAGGGAATCCCTGTCTCGGGTTTGATTTCCGTCGATCATTCCAAACTTTCCAGTCTGGAAGACAGGGATATTTCAACTGTACCCATAACTCTTGAAAGGACCCATGGTTTCATTGCCAAATTCCATCCTGATCCAGAGATATTTGAAACAACAGAGTTCTCTTACAAGACGATACTTGCAAGAATGCGTGAACTCGCGTTCCTGAATCCCCAGATAACTATAACAGTGGAAGATCAGATTTCATCTCACAGAGAAACACTGCACTACGATGGTGGACTCGTACAGTTCGTACAATATCTCGGCGAAGGACATGCGAATGTACACAAGGACCCGATATCTTATCACGAGGAACAGGAACAGGGTATTGTTGAATTTGCTTTCCAGTACAACATGAGTACTTCTGAGATCATGCAGAGTTACGTCAACAATATCAATACAATTGACGGCGGGACACATGTTGCTGGATTCAGATCTGGCCTCTCCAGGGCGATACAGGAATACGCAAAATCTAAGAACATGATCAAGGGTGTCGACACAATAAACGGCGATGATGTCAGAGAGGGCCTAGTTTCAGTATTGCATGTGAAGATAAGGGAACCCCAGTTCGAGGGCCAGACAAAGTCCAAGCTTGGTAATGCCAACATCAGGGGATTTGTGCAGTCAGTTACGGAAAGATTCCTCAAGGATTATCTCAACGCATTTCCGAATATAGCTGAACTTATCGTGAAGAGAGTCGTTGCAGCTGCTGAGGCAAGGGAAGCTTCAAGGAAAGCAAGGGATCTTGTTAGAAGAAAATCTGCATTGGAAAGCGGAGGGCTTCCGGGTAAGCTAGCCGACTGTTCAACCAGCGACCCTTCAAAGGCAGAGATCTTCATAGTCGAAGGAAATTCTGCTGGAGGTACCGCAAAACAGGGGCGAAACAGGGAATTCCAAGCCATTCTTCCTCTCAGGGGAAAAATACTCAATGTTGAGAAGGCAAATGATCTGAAGACTCTATCCAACGAGGAGATAAGGAATCTCATAACTGCGATCGGTACGAATATCAAGGATGACCTCGATCTCACAAAACTGCGATACGGAAAAATAATCATTATGACAGATGCTGATGTCGATGGAGCTCACATCAGAACGCTCCTGCTTACATTCTTTTACAGGTTCTGCAGACCGCTGATACACAACGGAAACATATTTTTCGCTCAGCCCCCTCTCTTTAGAATTCAGAAGGGAGATAAGGTAAGATATGTTTATTCCGAACAGGATAAAGACAGAATTGCCGAAGAGATGGGAAGCAACGCCGTAGTGCAGAGATTTAAGGGGCTTGGCGAAATGAACCCGGAGCAACTCTGGGAAACTACGATGGATCCGGAAACCAGAAGGCTGATCGAGGTCACCGTTGAGGACGCTGCAGAAGCAGACAGACTGTTTTCCATACTCATGGGTGAAAAGGTAGAACCGAGAAGGAAATTCATTGAAGATAATGCCAGTGAGGTCAAGAATATCGACCTTTGAGGTGATTTTATGACAAAACGACCTATAGAAGAAGAGATTAAAACATCGTACTTGGAATATGCAATGAGCGTTATAGTCTCGCGGGCCATTCCTGATGTCAGGGACGGCCTGAAACCGGTTCAAAGAAGAATTCTCCATTCCATGAACGAGCTTTCTGTCACACACGACAAGCCGTACAAGAAATCTGCGAGAATCGTCGGAGAAACAATGGGTAAATATCATCCCCATGGCGACACCGCAATCTATGAGTCCCTTGCAAGG
Source organism: Thermoplasmata archaeon (assembly GCA_021785735.1). GTDB lineage: Archaea > Thermoplasmatota > Thermoplasmata > Thermoplasmatales > Thermoplasmataceae > JAKAFX01. The sequence continues at coordinate 11,383 of JAJYEP010000030.1, forward strand.
ATGGCGCAGGATTACAGCTTGAGATATACGCTTATTGACGGTCAGGGTAATTTCGGATCTATTGACGGCGACGACCCTGCAGCAATGAGATATACTGAGGTCAGAATGTCCCAAATGGCAGAGGAACTTTTCACAGACATAGACAAGAATACTGTTCCATTCAGGCTCAATTTTGACGGATCACTGGAGGAGCCTGAATATCTTCCTTCCAAAGTCCCCCAGCTCCTTCTCAATGGATCGTCCGGTATAGCGGTCGGAATGGCAACAAATATGCTACCTCACAATCTAAGGGAAATATGTGATGCGAACATATTCAGAATAAATAATCCGGAAAGCACGGTTGATGATCTGCTCAAATTTGTGAAGGGGCCGGATTTTCCAACTGGAGGCGAAATTTTCTACTCAACGTCAATGACTGATGCCTATCGAACAGGAAGGGGCAAGGTTCACATAAGGGGTGAAATGGACCTTTCGGAAAACAAAAAGATCATAGTTAGAAGTATTCCATACAATGTCAACAAATCGCAATTGGTGGAAAAAATTGCAGAACTGATCAAGAATGAGATCATCAACGGTATAACAGAGATAAGGGACGAGAGTGACAGGGAGGGTATCAGAATAGTCTTCAGGGTGAAGGATGAGGAAATGAAGCCCCTTGTGATGAAACAGTTATACGCACATTCTGACCTTGAGATGTCAATAGGGATCATCAATCTTGTTCTTGTCAACAACCAACCCGTGGTCCTCGGACTGGCGGGCTTAATTGATCATTTTATCAATCACCGCCTTTCTGTAATCCTGAAGCGGTCACAGTTTGATCTTGATAAGAACAGGGAAAAGGAACATGTCCTTGAAGGGCTCGTCACTGCGTTGAATTCTCTGGACAGAACTATTCATATAATAAGGTCTTCGCGGGACGCCGCTGAGGCAAGATCGGCTCTACAACTCGAGTTGAAAATATCAGAAAAGCAGGCAAATGCAATACTGGATCTCAGGCTCCAGAGGCTGACATCACTCGAGGTTGAAAAGGTGAACCAGGACCTTGAGAAGTTGAGAAAGGAAATTTCAGAGCTGAAAGGGATCATAGACAGTGAGGAAAAGAGAAGGAGTATACTCATTGAAGAACTGAAAGAAATAAGGAAAAAATATGGAGATGACAGAAGGACAAAGATCAACTATTCCGAAGAGACAGAAATTGCAGATCGGGATCTGATACCTGAAGAACAGTGCGTGATAGTGCTCTCTGATTCCGGTTTTCTCAAGAGGGTTTCACTGGACGAGTACCGTTCGCAGAGACGCGGAGGAAAAGGTGTGGTCACTGCAGGATGGAAAAATGATACTCCAAAATCTATAGTCTCGGCAAGTTCCCATGATCTGATCTATTTTTTCACAAACACTGGCAGGGTCCTAAAAAAGGAGGCATATATGATTGAAAAGAAGAGCAGGACTGCCTCGGGAATTATAGGTTCTGCCATACTGCCACTGCAGGAAGGGGAGACTATCAAAAGTCTCATTGCAGAATCAGGCAGCACATCTGGCTATGTTGTGATGGTTACGCGCAACGGACTTGTTAAGAAGATAGGGATTGACGAGATAAAGAAGATCAGGGACTCGGGAGCAAGGGTAATCACACTGAACGACGATGAGGTTGTATCGGTTGAAGCAATCCCGGAAGACATAAAGATCTTCATTCTTTCCAGCGGTGGCAAAGCTTCGCTGTTTGAATCAAAGGAAGTAAGGAAAACCGGGCGATCTTCAATGGGTGTCAGAGCAATGAGGCTTGGAGCGGGAAATTATGTCATCAACTCGTTCTCTGTGGTTGGTGATGAGCAGGTACTTGTAGTGACCGCAAGAGGTATAGGAAAAAGGACATCAATCAAGAATTTTCCTGTCCACCATAGAGGCACTGGCGGCGTCATGGTACTGAAGGAAAATAAGAGAACTGGAAATGTTGTTGCCTCAATAAAGGCAAAGGAAGACGACGAACTCATTATAATAACCAAAAATGAACAGACCATCAGGATCAAGGTGAGTGACATACGTGAACTTTCAAGGCACGCAGCGGGCGTCAGACTCATTTCCCTCGAGGACAATGATCGCGTCATCGCTGTAACAACCGTCTGATATTTGAAAATTTAACATTAAATATAATAATGATGATTCATTCGCAACAGCATGAACGGTATCGATGATTCCCTTGACATGATATGTATATTAAGGCATGGGAACCAGAATCCGATCGAACAGTTTAGCGACCGGTTCAGACTGTTTGTCCCTGCCATCCCGAGAGTGAGGGAGGGAAACATGGAACTGCTCTATTACGTTCCAAAAACGTCCTCGGACGATAGAGACATAAGGCTTTTCCTGGAAAAATTTGGTGCAAGGGATAGCGGCGATTTCTACACGATGCTTGCCACTGCCAAGTTTTATCCTGCTATAGGCTCCCTGAAGAGGATATATGACATCCCCACCACCGTCTTTGACGCTGCCTTCCTTGACCATGGATACCACATCATATATTTCAGGTTCAACCATTTATTCACCAGGGCTGTGACTGAAACTGTGCTTGAACTGCAGACCGATGAAAAATCTCAACTGGATCTAATCTACCTTGGACCAAATGATAACAACAGACGCGCTGAAAAAGAGTACAGAAATCACATAGATCTTGCTTCGATAAAGCTGACGATGGAATACCCTTCACCCATCAACAACCTTTTAAAGTTACCGCTTCATTTCGCATTCAAGGCAATATCCTCTCCGG
>JAJYEP010000031.1 GCA_021785735.1 Thermoplasmata archaeon
ATTGATTCTGCGATCTTGAGTCCATATTCCGCGTCGTACCCTTCTGGATCATCCTCGTAGACACTTAATCTTATTCCGACCGGTATGTCAAGATCATTTTTCATGGTGTCCACGATTTCCTGGGCGAATCTTTTGCGATTCTCGAAAGACCCCCCATATCTGTCATCTCTTTTGTTTAGCGATGGTGAAAGAAACTCATGGATCAGGTAACCATGAGCCCCATGGAGTTCTATTCCATCAAATCCAGATCTTCTGGATCGAAGTGCTGCTTTGAGGAAATCTTCCTGGACTGAAGAAATCTCATCTATACTCATCTGATCCGGCACAACTCCCATGTATGGGACAGATGACGGGGCCTCCGGTCTTTCACCGTGAAAACCTGTTATTGCTTTTCCTCCAGCGTGTACCAGCTGTATAAAAATTTTGGACTTGTTCCTGTGTATCCTTTCTGTGAGCCTTGATAATTTTGGAACCTGCAAATCAGAATACAAACCAAGCTGGTTCCTCGATCCCCGTGAGTTCCTGTCATTTATGAAGGTATATTCGGTTATTATCAGCCCGGCGCCTCCTAGTGATCGCGCTTCAAGATAGGCCATATGCTGCTCCGTGCTGTTTCCTGAAGTGTCGCATAAATTCGATATCATGGGAGCCATGACTATCCTATTTTTGATTTCCAGATCTCCGATCATCCCTGGCTGAGAAAAATGCATATTCCAGTTATATGCTTCTATCTAAAAGACTTATTTTCAAACTGTTATTTTGATATTAATCCATTTAATTTGTGACGAAATAATATTTAAGGGCATTCAGGCCTTAGCAGCCAGTTGATCTGAATCCTTGCCTGTTCTATACACTATTATTGTCGATCAGGTCCTAGCATGGTCTGCCTAATTATTACATAAAAAACTAATCCCAGGTGCGCATTCAATATTGTGAATCGGCATAATCTCACCCTGAACGAATCCAGGATCATCAGGATTTTGATAGAGGATTCGAGAAAGAGCAATGAGGAGATTGCGAAGCTCACGGGGCTGAGCAGAAACACCGTATCCTCGACAATTCACTCACTCCTTTCGAGGAATATAATAAAGAATTTCACCGTTAACATAGCAGATCCTCAGAACATGACAGTGGTCATAGCTACTGTACCGGATATAACAAAGATTCCTGAGAATTTTATTATTGAATCATTCGATATATCAAATGGGCAGTTTCTCTGTATAATGACAGCTGATGTCCTAGAATGTGAATTTCCTTACAATACAATTTACATATCTCACAGAAAAACTGTTGAAGATAACAAACTCAAGTCTATAGATCTGTACTGCGACTACTGTAATAATAAAATATTGGGTGAACCATTCCCTGTTGAGTGGAAAAACTCTAAATACATCACATGCTGCCCAAATTGCCAAGCCGACATGCTTAAACTGCTCAAACGATCCTGAACCTGCAAAGAGGCATTTCCGACCTTACTTTGTATTCCTGTTTAGATTATTTTCTTTATTGCCTTCTCCTGAACGTTGATCTGACGTAACTGCTTACGAACATGCTTGCTATGAATATGACAAAAATACCGATCTCAAATTCATAACTTGGAATCGTCACAAAATAAGTCATACCAAAAAGAATAGCATAGCCCACCAAAAGAAATATCAGACCTATGAAGCCATACCATCTTGGCATCCTCTGGGCCTGCTGTGTGCCAAGCGGTTGGGTTGATTGCTGCTGGTTTCCGGGAGCTGATCCAATGGCGTTTAAATAATAATCTCTTTGCCTTGTCTGTGGGCAGCCTGGTGCTGAAAGTTCTGTCTTTGCATCGTCGATTGCTGCCTGATATTTTTCAACGTCACCGTTTGCCATGTATAGCCTTGCAAGTTTGAAGTCAATCTGTGCTACTGCAAGACAGTTACTTCCATCGTTTGAAATCATTTTTTCATTTTGCAACTTGGTCTCAAGGTCCATTATCTTAGTTTCCCTGCTTGCCATCTAACAATCTCCATTCCACTGGATTTGTTTGAAATAGCTTTATATTATAAACGATCTTGCTTTTTCTTTTCTAAGTAAGAAATAAGCATTAATTTGCAGGCAGATTAAATGTCGCTGATGTTAAACCTATGCACAATCCCACTGATGTTAACTGGGGTCTAATGCAATCCGGAGTATCGAACATTTTCCCACATAATTAACGTGCCGCTCAGATTCGCTCTCCTGATCTTTCCGTTGCTGTCGCAAGATCCTCTCTGGCAAGAAGTAAGAGTATACCGGGGATGACACCGTTGAAGATAAGTGCCACTATACCCAGGGCAACTGTATCTCTTTCATAGGCTGATCTCGCGTCCCCTTTCTCAATGTACGATCTGATGGCACTTATTCTTGACAGCACCCATATCCCCACAATCAGGAAAACTAATGGTATAAATCCCAGCACCCCGAAACCGATGGGCCCTATGGGGGATAGGACAAAGAATAACATCGAAATAAAGTAGAACGCAAAACCCACAACGACCAATATTGAAAATATAAGAGCCACCAATATCAGAGTAGGAGCTGAACCCATTGATTCCTGTTTGGGATAGGCGCTCAGTTCCTGTGTCCTCAGGACCTTTCCGTCTTCGGAAATGACTATCAAGTACTTTTTCGGTTCTGTGAAAGAGTAATAGCTTAAAACAACGTTCCACATATTGCCTGATTTTACGCATGAGACGCCTTTTATCGTGTCGGGACTAACATTGTATTCCTTTCCCAGCCATTCCTTACCCAGTCTGTTAGCTTCGTCAACAGAATCTATCGTCATGATTTGTACACCTTTGCGACAATGTATATAATTTATTCTGTATATAAAATGGTCGTTTTACACCGGAACACAATGCTCTATACCTGCCCATTGAATTGATTTAAACGAAACCTCTTTCGCAACCCCATGGAAGAATCCGGTCATCAGAGTATTTACATTCAATGCTTCTGTGAATTTGCCACTCTCTGTGAATCAAAAACTGCCCATTCCAACTTATGCTCAAGCATGCTGAATAAATATTTCACCTTAGAAAGACCAGTATTTAGCCAGCATACAAGATACCGTGAACGAGGAGTGTTTATTTGACCACTCTTTCTAAAAAACATAGTTCCAGTCATCGGTGGAGCGATTTCATGCCCTTGAAAAGGCCGCTATTCTCAAACTGCGGTCAGTCGCTTTATTCTTAAGAAATTAATATAAGGCACAAACGCATAAACGGTAAAAATGTACGTTATAGTAGAGGACGATTATATTGCAAGGGTTCCGCCTGACAAATTATCGGGTGATTATGAAAGTTCAGTGTTGGATGTTGCAAAATCGTCAATAGAGGGTAAACTCCTTGATGTTGTGGATGATTCGTCGAGCGTCAAAAAATGTTTCATAGTCTCCGTCACGGAGATCAGCATGGTAGGTGAAGGGAGCATTGTTCACGGTGACGGGGGAGTTTATCAAACCATTCATTACAAGGCCCTGGGTTATGAACCTAATTTACAGGAGGTAGTGGAAGGAATTGTCGTCTCTGTACAGAAATTTGGTGCATTCGTGAGATTCGGGCCATTTGATGGGTTGCTGCACATCAGTCAAATTATGGATGATAGAATAGATCTGGATCTTAACAACCAGAGATTTATAGGTAAGGATACAAAACGTGACCTGAAGATCAATGACAAGGTCAGAGTGAGAATTGTTGCAATGAATCTTTCCTCTTCGTCTCTTGAAGACAGCAAGATTGGATTGACGATGAAACAAACGGGACTGGGCAAATTAGAGTGGCTGGTCCAGAAGAAGAACGAGGCATAGGAGTGACTTCCATTGAAACAGATTTATAGAGCCTGCAAGAAATGCAAAAGATTGACCGTTGACAAGAACTGCATATACCATCCGGAAGAGAAAACCACCGAGGAGTGGTTTGGATTTTTAATGGTGAACGAACCGGCACATTCACTGCTGGCAAAATCCAGCGGCATTACCGAACCAGGTAAATATGCAATTAAAGTCAGGCAGTAAGCTTTTTATTGACCTGAATATAAGAAACGAGATTGCATCTGTTAAACACAGGATTTGCACTGTGGATGAAATAGCTGCTTATTCTTCAAGGAAAAAAATTGTGGTAGTTGGAGATGTAACTACAGAAGTCCTGAAGAGAAAAGGGATCGACCTCTTGCTTGAGGTAGTTGATCTTAAGACTAAGAGGGTTTCAAACGGGACTTTTAAGCATGAGCCGGGTTCATTGCTGATTGACAATCCGCCTGGTTACATAACCTATGAACTGATGGAGGGGATAAGATCAGCTTTGTCCAGCGGAAGGAAAACCAGAATTGAGGTAAATGGTGAAGAGGACCTCAGTGTAATACCAATAATTTTTTATGCAGATCAAAATACACTCGTGACATACGGCGTGCCAGATATTGGTATTGCTTGCATAGAGATCGATGACAGAATCAAAGAATATACAATTGATCTGATGAAGAGGATGAAGGTAATATGGTAGACATAAAGATAGAAGAGACGAAAGAAAACAAGCTCCTAAAGAGAAAGGAGATAAGATTCACGATCACTTTCGATAAAGCTGGAACACCCAAGAGAGATATTGTAAGGGATCTTATTGCCAAGAACACTGGATCTAAGAAAGAACTTGTAATAGTGGATTCAATTAAACAGGAGACCGGAAGAAACGAAGCAACTGGCTACTCGAAGGTATATGCGGACAAGGAAAGCGCAATGCTGTTCGAGCCCGACTATGAACTGCTAAGAAACGGTCTGAAGGAAAAGAAGGCTGAATAAAGATGATGAAGAGAGAAATATACAAGGTTGAGAATGATAAGCTGATCAGACAGAGGAGATTCTGCCCAAAATGTGGACCCGGAGTTTTCCTTGCTGAACACGAGGACCGTTATACATGCGGAAAGTGCGGATACACTGAATTCAAGAAGAAAGAGAAATCGCCTGAGAAAAAACAAAAACAGTAATTACATTAAACACTTTATCACCCAATGGGAAAATCCGGTTCCTCGATTCTTCCGCTCCACTTCGGCCATCCTCCACCATATCTTTTCAAGAGAATGGTCACCCTTGGTGGTGTTCTTTCCAGTCTTATAATAGAGAAGTTTGGAACCCACACACTAATAGAAAAAATATCCGATCCATTCTGGTTTCACTCCCTTTCTCTTGCGATAGGTTTTGACTGGAACTCAAGCGGCACAACCACGACAACAATGGGAGCACTGAAGGAATATTTTTTAAAAAATCCAGGGGAAGTGGTTGTTCTTGGAGGCAAAGGAGAGAAGATGTCTGCTCTTTCGGAGGAGATGCGGGCACTTGTAAACTCCGGAACCGTAAGCGATCAGTATGCTCTTTCGCTCAAAGCGAAGGCTAAATCAATCGCCAGGGTTGACCAGAACCTGTTGCAGGATGGTTTTGACCTGTACATGCAATTTATCATATCCGACTATAAAGGGAGATGGTCCATTGTACAGCAGGGAATGAATGGAATGGAAAGGATGGCCAGAAGATATCACTGGATATATGACAAATCAACTGACCTCTTGAATGATTCCAGGAACGGTTTATCAGCAGAGAAAATAGAGCCGAGGGTTCTGGATCTTTCCACCGCCAGGAGTGAGGAAAATCGCAGATCAATGGTTGAAATAGCCGCTGAAAGAACTGATAATCTGGTCAACAGGTTTGGTTATGGAGGGCAGCGGACCCTGGATAATTTCAATCTAGACAGAAAAATCCTGGATCTGAATGTCAGGGTAAACTGGAAAAAACTCAGGAGCGTTTATGAGTATTCTCCTGAAAATTTTACCCAACTCATTTCGATCCCGGGCGTTGGTAAATCCACCATCAGGGCAATTTCTTACCTTGCAGAGATTGTGTATGGTGACGCACCATCATATGCTGATCCGGTGAAATTTTCGTTCGCGCTTGGTGGAAAAGATGGTATACCAAAACCCGTAAACTACGCTGATTATGACCGGTGCATAGAATTTTACAATGAGGTACTTGGTAATCTTAAACACGAAAACAGAGACCTGGATCTTATAGCCAAAAACCTATCGAGAATAAGCTACCTGAAAACATCCCATTCATCATAAATGCGCTTACAATAAATGGTTTCCGGACAATGGCAGTTACACAATTGTTATATATAAAAATAGACTAAGACTCAGATTAAAAAAAATGGAAACTGCAGGAAAGCAACTCTACAGGGTAGAAGATGAATTACCCTTTCTTGATCCTGTCATTGCACAGTGGTTCAATTCGAAATACACCTCACTCACAGAACCACAGAGACGTGCTATTCCATTGATTCATGCTAAGAACAACGTTCTTGTTTCAAGCCCGACAGGAACAGGAAAGACCCTTACAGGATTCCTTGCAATCATCAACGAACTGTTCCTGATGGCAAGATCAGGCACACTCGAGGATAAAATTTACTGTGTTTATATCAGTCCTCTCAAAGCACTTGCAAATGACATTGATAAAAATCTGAAAACGCCGCTTGAAGAGATATACAGTATCCTTGACAGCAAAACCGAGCCGTTTCCAAAGATAAGGGTGGCTGTGAGATCTGGCGATACCCCACAGAACGAAAGGCAGAAGATGCTGCGGAAACCGCCTCATATTTTTATCACCACACCAGAATCACTCTCACTTGTTCTGTCTGCACCGAAGTTCAGGGAGAAACTGTCCAGCGTCAGGTATCTTGTTGTCGACGAAATTCATGAGGTATCTGCTACAAAGCGTGGATCACTTCTTTCCATAAACCTGGAAAGACTTGAAAGTCTTACAAATGGTCTTGTCAGGATAGGCCTTTCTGCCACTCAAGCACCTCTGGAAACTATCGGCAATTACCTCTGTGGTTTTTCCGAGGACAGGATGAGACCTTTCCAGATTGTCGATGTCGATACAAAAAGATTCCTTGATCTTAGCACGATCACTCCCGTCAAGGATCTCACCCAGGCCAGTTCTGAAGTGGCAAACGACAAGATGTACGATATTTTGGCTGAACTTATAGAGACGCATAAAACGACGCTTATATTCACAAACACCAGGTCTTCGACAGAACATGTGGCAATTCGTCTGAAAGCCAGAGGTATAGAGAGTATTGAAGCCCACCACTCCTCTCTTGGCAAGGAGACCAGAATCGATGTGGAAAACAAACTCAAAAGGGGAGAACTGAAATGTGTTATAACATCGACTTCCCTGGAACTTGGCATTGACATAGGATATATTGATCTGGTTGTGCAGATAGGCAGCCCTAAGTCTGTATCGAAGGGACTGCAGAGAATTGGAAGATCCGGCCATGGAATTAACGAACTTTCCAAGGGAAGGTTTGTGATCTTTGATCTTGATGATCTTATGGAGTGCGCAGTTCTTACAAAAGCTGCATATGACAGAGAAATAGACAAGGTGGTTATCCCGCGCAACCCGCTGGATGTACTGGCACAGGTCCTGGTCGGAATGTCGCTCGAAAAGCAGTGGGATGTTGACGAGGCATTCAAAATGATCACCCGTTCATACTCATACAGCACCCTCAGCAGAGAGGATTACGTCTCAACGCTTGACTATCTGTCTGGAAGCATGGAAAGCGGCGGGATATATGGCAAGATTTGGTACGATCGCGAAAATAATACCTTTGGAAAAAAGAAGAGTTCCAGGATGATTTACTTCATGAATATAGGTACTATTCCAGACGAATCTGACTTTCATGTTATCAATGAACGGGGCAAACAGCTCGGCCAGTTGAGTGACAAGTTCGTGGAGAGGCTCAAGACGGGAGATGTTTTTGTACTAGGTGCAAGAACCTACATGTTCCTGAGAACTTCCAGAAACAGAGTTATTGTGAAGGAGGCGGTCGGGATGAGACCAACAGTTCCTTCATGGACAGGCGAACTTCTTCCCAGGAGTTACGATCTTGGGGTTTTAATCGGTAGATTCAGGGATGAGGCTGAGAAGCGAATTAAAGCTGGAGAGAACGTCGACGAGTGGCTTATGAAAGACTACCATCTGGACGAATTCGGAGCCAACAGCCTAAAATCTTACATAAAGGCACAGATGGAATTCTCAGTTCCGACAGAAAGAAAGCTGCTAGTGGAAGGATACGTGGATGATCAGGAAAACTACAACGCAATTTTTCATATTCCTCTGGGGCGCAGACTTAACGATGCTCTGTCAAGGGCCTATGCTCTGGCAATCTCAAATAAATATTCCGTCAGCACAAGAGTCACAGTAACGGACGATGGTTTTATGCTCACCTATCCAAAAAAAATTCCGCTGAAGTCCATGACAAATATACTCAATGCGGAAAATACCGTGGATTTTGTCAAACGCTCCATCTCCAACACAGAAGTATTCAAACAGAGATTCCGTCACTGTGCCTCCAGATCTTTGATGATTCTCAGGAAATACAAGGGATATGATATTTCCGTTGCGAGACAGCAATTAAGGAGTGACAAGTTGCTCCGGTCACTGGAGGAGATTGATAATTTCCCGGTGATCAAGGAAACTTTCAACGAAATTTTCAACGATATGATGGATGTGCCAAGGGCCGTGAAATATGTTGAAGAGGTGATCGACAGGAAGAAGTACCAGATCAACGACTACAGATCAGATACGTCGCCGTTCAGCCATGGCATCATCATTTCTGGAATATCTGACATTGTGCTCATGGAAGACCGATCAAAGCTTTTGAGGGAGTTGCAAAGCAAGATTATAGACAAGATGTATGGTGGCCAGGAGATCAGATTCCTGATTCAAGACTCAAAGATTTCTGAGAGATATTTCCTCGACAAGATCCCCAAAATAGGTTCAGCAACGGATATCGATTTGTTTATGGATCACTTTCTGTACATTGATCCATTCAAGTCAAGATTCAATTCCCCTGCTCCTTATTCGTCAATTCCAATTACAGATCTCATGGAGGAAAAGATGGCTGCTGAAGAGCTTCTATCGGTGTTTGTAAGAGGTGTTCAGTGGGCCTCAAGGAGAAATTATGACTTGTGTTACGCACTTTTCCGAAAGGATGTGAGATTGGAAGAGACAGAGATTGAATTTCTGGATGCATGCAACAAGTCATCATTCAATGAGTTGAAGGAAAAGACCGGTCTTGAGGAAAATGATCTTAAGAATATGATAATAAAGATGGAATCTGCCTACCTCATTAACAGAACTGTTGAGTCCGGGATAACAAGGTATAGTAAGAATACTGTAAGATCAACAGTAGACCATGACGAGGCACTTAAGAACGCTCTAATAACGGTTCTGGGAAGCTATGGTCCGCTGACACTTGACGAGATGCTAATAAAGATACCTCTTGATTCTTCACTGGTTGAGAACTCGCTCAATAAACTTGTGGGATCTGGTCTTGTTATATATGACTATATTACACCTGTGTTCTCGAAACAGTACATTCTTAAGACTGACCTTGAGAACATGCTTTCGCTCGAAAAGATAGACGTGACCAGTTCAAGAGTTGACAAATTTTTAAGGGTGTTTAAGAGCGAAGAGGAGTATTTCGACAACATGGGATTCTTTTGCGATTTCTGGGATCTGAGACAGCGTGTACCCGCTGCGACTGAATCTGGTGTTGATGATCTTGTTCTCAGTGGCAAAATCATGAAAACCAGAATGATCAAGAAACGCGACTGCTACGTCAGCAGGGAGCTTGTTATTGCACTGCACTCTCTCAGGTATGAGAATGCATCGGAAAGCGAGAATGAACTATTCTCTATGATACAGAAGGGCGTGAACACGGAAAAAGACCTTGAAAAGTTCACTGGAATGGAAAGGAGGACCCTGAGGCAATCCCTATCAATCATGGAATACAGGGGGGTTATAAGGAGAAATGATGATAGAACTTTCGTTGAGTTCCTTGGTTTCTCCGATCCAGTACCCCAGGAAGACGCCATTCGCGTTATTCTCAGGCTGTATGGTCCCATATCCGTCAAAGAGATAAGAAATAATTTCTGGTTCAACCCCACTGTACTGTCGAGGATGAATGTCGAACAATCTTACAGGAATGGTGAGATATACTACGGAATCGAGCAAATTCACGCAGACAGAAACTCAATGCTTTTGACCATGAAAGATCCCAGCTCTGTCTATTTCGAGGGAAATTATTTTGGATACACCGGCCTCAATGCCAGGATAATTGCCAGAGGACACGAAGTGGCCGATTTTACTATGGACAATAACAGGCAGATCATCGTAATTTCAAATCTGGAGGTTAAAACTGATCTCGCAGAGTTCATAACTACCCTGAAGGAAGCCATGGAATACAACCACATCAAGGCTGCTCTGGCATCTGGAGAACCTGAAATAGTGGAACAGGCAGCAATGCTCGGTGAAAGTACCATGGGGCAATACATTTCAATCAGTAATATGCCCATGTTGGAACTCACAGAATCCGGGCTTCTTCTCTATGCTGCAGGACGTTTTCTCACTTTCTCAAAGCAGAAATCGTCAATGTATCCCTTCCTCAAGGAGAGATATCTTGGTATCAGGAATGATATTGAAGGGTCTCTGCTTGGTCTCAAGGGGCCCATGCTTGACAGCTATTTTCGATCAAAGCTACTGTTCACATTCTACGGACCTTATCACATCAATGCCATGGGTACAATCGAGGCTGCTTCCCTGTTCAGGGCGTTGAGAAACTATCAGCTGACACAGAATGACCGGGAAGTCATAAGGATCGTTCTGGAAAATGGCAGCGTTGGGGAAATGGAGATTTTGCGCAACCTGAAGACCGGTATTCTCGGATCAAGAGTGATGATAAAAAGACTCTATGAAATGTGCGTTCTTGCAAAAGATTCAGATCATAAATTCATATATGTGCCGGAGAAATTCAAAAGGCTTGAGGCTGTTGAGCTTATTCTCAGGGAGACGCTCAAACTCCTAGGATTTTTTGATTATGACAGACTGGAAAGAATGATTGGGCCAATCCAGGATGAGGAGTTTTTCACGATTATAGAAAAATTGATCAAAGAGGGTGCTGTGGAGGAATTCGTTTCCCCCGATATGGGAAGAATAGTGTACACGTGCTCTGATCTTGCCAAAAAGAACGGGAGAACTCAGAAAAAGGACGGTATCTCAATAATAATAAGCCCCAAGGATCTGATATCGCTGTATTTCAATGATTACATCAAATCAAGATTCGGTTCCGGAAATATGTTCTATTACCTAACAGATGGAGAACTGAAGATAGCCTTTTCAGGAAGGAAAAAAGGAAGATTGATCGATGTCAGAAAAATAGTGGGTGACAGAACTTACAGGGATCAGATCAAGAAGGAAATGAATCTGCTTGGACACGCAGTGACTTTTAACTGATATTTGGGGGCTGCATGCCCTAAATTATGCGTCTAAATTATCTGAAAATTGGTAAATCATTAATACATGCTGCGAATGAGCAAATATGGTAGACTTAATAAGGGATTCAATTGCCGGAAAGACAGCTGTGATACTTGGTGCGGGTCCCGGCCAGGGGATTGCGACTGCTAGGATGTTCATTAATTTTGGTGCAAAGGTTGCGATTATATCCAGGTCTGGAAAGAGCTATGGCCTAGCGGAATCTTCTACGATTCATGTATACAGGGCCGATGCCTCTGATCTTCAGAACCTGAAGGATCTCCGGGAGAAAATAGTGAAGGACTACGGAAGAATAGATTTTCTTCACAATTCCGTAGGAACATGGAGTGCTAATACAGACGATTTTCCAGATGAGTCTGAAGTGATGTCCCTGTTGAGAACGAATCTGCTGAGCCAGTACAATGCGATAAATGTGTTCAGTCAGGCCATGAGGAAGGAGGGTGGATCCATAGTCAATGTGGGCGCATCCCCCCATATATTTGGTTCAGGCCACATTGGATATAACATGAGTAAATCTGCCATCGAAGAACTGACCAGAAGTTCCGCAAGGAAACTTAAAAAATACAACATAAGGGTCAATGCCCTAATGCCTGGAGCAATGTCCAAGGAGGATAATTATTTCAAGAATTTCCCTTTCAAATTCCCTGGATTAGCTGAAAATAAACCCCTTGAATCAGGCGAAGTTGCCATGATTTCAGTTTTCCTCTGCAGTGAAATGGCTCATGGGATAAATGGCCAGGCAATTGTTGTGGATCGTGGAACTTCTCTCGGGAAGTATTAATCCTAATTTTTATAAAAGTATTCTACAATCCACATTTTGTATATATTATAAGACCCGGCGTCCTCAATTCCAGGCATTAATAGAACTGCATCAGCAAAATCATTTAACACTTTGTTCTGGATCCGGAAATTCAACAAGAAGCAGCGGTCAATGATCGAATCCGTTATCTATTCACTAGCAATTTACATGCATGCCATTCGATAACGAAAATACGTTCCTGAAGCTCAAAAGCCAAGGGAAGGAAGAGGAATTCCATAGAAATTATGAAAAGGCTCTGAAGGATGTTGAAAAATATCTGCATAAGGAGTACCCGAATCTGTCATTTACTGAAATGACAGAAAAGGATAAAATCAAAGATACTTCACCCATTGATGAAAGTGAGCTTGCAACGTTTCAGTCCGCCTCCGAATCTTCTGTAAAAGATACCGTAAAGACTCTTAAGGCAGCGTACAGGAAATGGTACAATATTGGTTATGTCGAAAGATCAAGAACCATTCTCAAATGCGCTGACGAAATGAGCAGGGAAAAATATCTTTTTGCGGCACTTCTGGCATATGAAAACGGGAAAAACAGATTTGAGGCCATGGGAGATGTGGATGAAGCAATAGATTTCATGAGATATTATTCGCTGAACCTTATCGAAAACCAGGGATTTGTGAGATTCACAGGCAAGGCTTACAAGAATGAGGAAAGCATGAGCGTGATGAAACCATATGGCGTGTTTGCAGTGATTGCACCTTTCAATTTCTTCTCAATAACTGTTGGCATGACTGTTGGACCGCTCGTTGTGGGAAATGCTGTAATCCTCAAACCCTCCAGCGATATACCTCTCTCTTCCTATCTCTTTATCAAGTTGCTCAGGGATAGCGGGGTACCCAAGGATGTCGTTGCCTACCTGGCTGGATCCGGTTCCGTTGTTGGCAGAATTCTGTCTTCAGACTCGAATATTGCTGGGATCGTATTCACAGGCTCCAGGGAAACTGGCCTGGAGATTTATCACAATGCAACCAAGGATGAACCAAAGGTTGTGGTGACTGAAATGGGCGGTAAGGATGCCATAATAGTTACAAACAAGGCAAGCCTGGAGAAGGCTGTTGAGGGCGTAGCAAGGGCAGCTTTCGGCTATTCAGGTCAGAAATGCAGTGCATGCTCTCTGTTGTTTGTACAGGAGGGAATCTACGACAAATTCCTCAAGATGCTTGTGGACAGGACAAAGTCCATGACACCGAAGGATCCAAGGGAAAAGGATGCGTTTGTGACACCGGTTGTTAACAGATCTGC
>JAJYEP010000084.1:0-1146 GCA_021785735.1 Thermoplasmata archaeon
TACAGTGCAGACATGACCTGGGAATTTCCCCTTGGGACGTCGGCTGCGTCCTCTTATGCCATTCTTGCATCTGCGCACATGAAGAAGTATGGCACCACAGAGGAACAGGCTGCTTTGGTTAGCGTGAAGAACCATGGAAATGCTATCAGCAATCCATTTGCTCAGAGTCCAATGAAGTTAACTGTTGATGACGTGATGCAGTCCAGGATGATTTCCTACCCGTTCAAGATGCTTGACTGTTCCCTTTACACGGAGGGCGCATATGCACTTGTTCTGATGAGTGAGGATAAAGCCAGAGAAATTGGTGTTAAGGATCCGGTCTGGGTCATGGGCATAGGTTCATCCAACGACAAGTCCTTTACCGGATCAAGAACCGTGAATGACAGGATGGGAAAATATGGTGACATAGCAGACCTGAGGAATCACTACGAATCCGCGGCTCTAGCTTACAGAATGGCAGGCATCCAGAATCCGCGAAAGTTGGTTGATGTTGCCGAACTCCATGACGCATTCAGTTTTACCGAGATTCAGGCTTACGAGGCTATGGGTTTCTGTGAAAGAGGCAAAGGAGGCAAATTTATAGAGGACGGCGTTCCAATGGTGGGAGGTGATCTCCCTGTATCCCCTTCTGGTGGCCTTCTGGGAGCAGGACATGCAGTTGGGGCAACTGGTGTAATGCAGATAGGAGAAGTTGTAAATCAGCTGAGAAACAGGGCGGGAAAGAGACAGGTGGAAATAAAGAACGGCGTTGGACTGGCGCATTCAATCGGCGGGCCTGGATCGTCATACTGCTCCGTGTCAGTGCTGGGGGTGGATTAAATTGAAAACGTCTACTGAAAAGGCCATGGAAACTGCAAGAAAGGAACTTAAGTCAGAACCATTGGAAAGTGTGATAGACGGCATTATTTCCGAAAAACTCAATCTGAATCCGTCTGTTCTGGAACACGAGAAATATTTCGAGATTCCGGATAAGATGGTCATGTTCTATAAATACAGCTACGGGGAGCAGTCAAGGTTCTTCTCCGAGCTGATGGCCCACGCTGAACTTTACGGTTCCAGGTGCAGGAAATGCGGAGTAGTGCACTTTCCCCCAAGATCAAGATGCTCTGAATGTTACGGGGAAACTGAATGGAAAAAAGTGAGTAA
>JAJYEP010000084.1:1246-2663 GCA_021785735.1 Thermoplasmata archaeon
GTTCAGCTTCAGCAGGCCGTTGATTTGCAGAATAGCGACAGGATCATAATTATCCTGCCTCTTTTTCATGTGAACAATCTTATGTTCAGCATTGCCTCCATCCTTAAGGGAGGGTCCCTTGTTATTCTCAGGAAATTTGATCCTGAGGAGTTCTTTGACTCTGTAAAGGGATATAAGCCAACCCTGTTTTCCGGTGTCCCCACAATTTACAAGATACTCTCTGACTCCGCAAGTGAGGAGCACAAGGAAAGTCTTTCTTCGCTCAAGATCGGGATTTGCGGTGCTGCCCCAATGCCGGTGAAATGGTTTGAGGATTTCGAGAGGGCATACGAAATAAAGATAATCGAGGGATACGGAATGACCGAAGGCACCGTAGCTTCTACAATAAATCCAAGGTTCGGGACAAGAAAGATAGGTTCCATTGGTTTACCACTGCCCGGACAGGATGTCAGGATTTTTTCAGAGAACGATGAGGATCTGCCTCCTGGTCAGATTGGGGAAATTGTGATCAGAGGGCCAAACGTCATGAAAGGTTACCTCAACAGGAAAAATGAAACTGAGGAAACCCTCAGGAACGGCTGGCTTCACAGTGGTGATCTCGGTTACATGGACAAGGATGGCTATTTCTTCATCGTCGACAGGAAGAAGGATATGATAATTCGCGGCGGTGAAAACGTATACCCCAAGGAGATTGAGAACCTTATCAGCACCATGCCTAAAGTATCTGAGGTCGCTGTAGTAGGCAGGCCGGATAACACATATGGCGAGGAAGTGGTTGCGTTCGTTGTGAAAAAAGATATTAGTCTTACCGACCGTGAGGTAATTGAGTTCTGCAAAGCAAATATTGCGTGGTACAAGTGCCCTAAGGAGGTATTGTTTGTTGATGATATTCCAAAGAACTCAATCGGAAAGATCCAGAAAAATGAGCTGAGAGAGAGGTTTAAATAAAAGATACAGGCCATAATATTGGGTCTGCATTATGAGTGCGAGAAGACGTTGGTCTGGACTCAAGAATAACCTTTAATGCTAAACCAGTATTACTTCCATCCATGAAGGCACTGATTCTCGGCATTGATGGCTACATTGGATGGCCGCTGGCTCTCCGATATCTTTCTCTTGGTTACGATGTTGCAGGCGCTGACAACTTCTTCACCCGAAGGCGTGTTAAGGCTGTGGATTCAGATTCCGTTTTTCCCATTGCTCCCATATCCAGAAGAATTCATGAAGCAGAAACAGTTTTTGGAAAGAAAATCTCATTTTACCGCGGAGATGTCAGCGGGCAGAAATTCATTTATGATCTGATAAAGGATACAAAACCCGATGTGATAGTGCATCTCGCAGAACAGAGATCTGCGCCGTATTCCATGATAGGCCTGAAACAGGCTTCTGAGACCATGACAAAAAATGTAATCAGCAC
>JAJYEP010000032.1:0-2892 GCA_021785735.1 Thermoplasmata archaeon
ATCTGAGCTGTTGCTTTTGGGTCATGGGTCTGAGGGGAACCATCAGCTTCGCCTTCTTTTCAATCGTCGAGACAAAATATTCCGAGTGAACAAGGTGTTTCAGGACCTCTCTATCGATTCTACCTTGGAGTGAGGAAAGGTGCATACGAAAAACCAGAGGTGATACTACAATAAGTACAACTGCCGCTACCATCAATATGAGAACATAAATATCATAGGCTGAAGGAAGAAGGGTACCAAGGATGAACCCAAGCAGAAGAACATCCAGTAAAACTGCCACGTATATGGAGATAAAGGTGACCAGCTTCAGGACCATTCCTTTTCTTCTTGAGAAGAAAACCTCTAGAAGAATTGCATCAATCTGATTCGGGTCAAGTTGGGAAATGGATTCCCTCTTGAGAAAAACTTTCCAATTTTTACCATCCGACACCTGTGCAAATGATCTGCCCAGGGGCTTATCCGAAATGTACACCTCATGTCCTTCTGCTTCAGAGGGCGAGACCAGATCTATCAGCCTTTTAGTGTAAGTTTCGCTGTATTCGTACTGCGAAAGCGGGATTTCTTTTTTTCTTTCTTTAACAAACAGCAGGATTGGTGTGATAAATATGACCATATCAATCGGGATAAAAAGAATAAGTCTGCCAATGGTGTTGTCTGAAGTCATGATGTATATTATTGGTCCCATCACTGCATATATGACAAGCCCTGCAAGGAGAAATATCTTGATTCCGGGTCTTGATTTTGCAGGATCCCTTCCGAAACGTACCAGGACAAAAGAAATGAGAAAGGAAATCAGGATCGCAAGAACCACCGCTTCCCCGACAGTAATGAGAGACGACTGGACAAGCTGCGGTACGAGAAATACTGACAGGAAAACCAGGATAAAAAAGATCATAGAAATCAGGGAATTTCTGGTCGTGGATTTCACACAACAACATGGACACAGTTTATATAACACTAACTCTCGTGAAAACCATTTTCAGCGAGAATAACCGCCGGAGAGAAACGATAGATTCTCCAGGGAAAAGGCCTGGAACGCAATGATCAAGGTTAATCCAAGACTGTGCAGAAAAAGCAGGGGATCTATTAAAGGTCCCTCAAAAATCCTGTTTGGAAAAGAAGATCGGCAGGGATATACTTGCAAGATCACTTACATGGGGGATTGCCTTGACGATCTTCATCGGTCTCTTCATGTTTTTGAATTCTTCCCTGACTCCTCTTTTAATCAAATCTATAAATTTCTGCCCTGAGTTGGTCAATCCTCCACCGATGATCACAAGTTCCGGGTCAAGTATGCTGGCTATATTGACGATACCGACGGCAAGATAATAGACGGTTTCCTCAACGATCAGCCTTGAAAACATGTCACCTTTTTCCATGGCATCGAAAATCACCTTGGCATCAATCCTGTTAATTGGTACCGAAGACAGAATCTCCGACTCTCTTATGCCTTTGAGACTTTCTGTGGCACGTCTGGCTATGCCCTTTCCTCCTGCTATTGCCTCCAGGCAGCCTCTTCTTCCGCACCCACAGATCGGGCCATTGGCCATTATCACCATGTGTCCGAATTCTCCTGCAAGGCCGTGAGCGCCCCGAACCAGTTTGCCGCCGGAGAAAAATCCTCCACCAATTCCAGTGCTGAGTGTTATGTATACGAAGTTATCAACAAACCTGCCGGAACCAAAGAGCCTTTCGGCTATGGTTGCCCCCGTCGCATCATTCTCAAGAACAGATCGCACACCAAACTCCTCTTCTAGTATCTTGCCCACCGGAAACCTCCTCATGCCGGGTATGTTCGGGGAATTGATGACTGTGCGTGATGCCTGATCAATCAGCCCGGCAAAAATAATGCCTATGCTCTCCACAGATTTGATGCCTGCGGATTGCATCGCCTTCCAGCCCATATCCCTGAGCTGTTCTGCCAGTCTTTCCTGCCCGAGGTTCTTACTGGTGGGTTTCTCGAGTTTTCTGATTATCCTGCCCTGACTGTTGCCTATGACGGCGGATATCTTGGTGCCTCCAACATCAAATCCCAGTATTTTATAGGAATCCTCACTCATTTTGTTTCTCTTCCTGAACAGTTTTTTTCACTATGAGTTTCAGCCCATCCCTTCCGGTTACAACCACTCTTTCGCCTTTCTTTATCTGGGTTTTATCCTGAGAGATTGCCTGCCATTCCTGTCCTTCTATTGAGACCCACCCATTTTCGGTGAAATCGTTTTTTGCTGTGGCAACTTTATCTATGAGGGACTCACCGCCCGTGAACTTCTTGAATTTGAACCCCTTGAATATCTGTGTCAGGTAATAGACTATAAAGAGCGCTATCACTATGAGAACTACCGAAATGATGATGTTCGTCGTATTGAACGGAGACACGGATCCTGAGATGGATTGTGAGCTTATATATTCTGGGCTCAGAAGGAATGCTCCTATGATCCCGAGGGCAAGACCTGAAATAAGCGCTATGCCGTGGCCGGTCTTTATCTCGAACAGCATTATGACAGATCCCAGAACAATGAAAAGAAGTCCAAGCAACTGTCCTCCAATGATCTCTATTCCAACAAGGCCGAGTCCTATAGCTATGAGCCCAACAATGGACAGAACAACGGAACCATGGTAAAGGTCAAGAAGTATTGCGACAACTCCAATCAGGATGAGAATGCCGTCCACGTATGAATCACTTAAAAAGCTAAGGAAATTATCGTAGGGAGAGGGGTTTACCGTGACCTGGTGCAGCCCATTCAGTCCAAGCAGGTTTATGAAATCACTCAGGTTATTGCTGAGACCCTCAACAAGACCTATCTTAAACGCCTGGTCTGCCGTGTAGTACGTGTTGTTTGCAACCATTGAATAAGCCGCCGTGACGTTTCTCCCATGAGCCTGGGCCATGCT
>JAJYEP010000032.1:2992-13152 GCA_021785735.1 Thermoplasmata archaeon
GCTGAAGACATTCTTCTATTCAAGTCGATGGAATTCTGGAACATTTATCATAACGTGAACTATATGCATCGCAAGCTTATGGGAAACGTCTATGAAGTACAGTTTAATGTATCCGTATAATCATTCAGGCAGAAACGGGGTTCTGAAATGAAGGTTTCTGATACTGGGGTGCCCGAGGAGTTCCTGGATCTGTTTAACGGACAGGATTACGAACTATATCCGCATCAGGAGGAAGCCGTCAGGGTGATCGAAAAGAACAGGAACCTGCTTCTGACCGTACCGACGGCTGCAGGCAAGACTCTTGTGGCTTACATAGCAATATACCGAAATTATATGGCAGGCAGAAAAACCCTTTACATTGTTCCCCTCAAAGCTCTTGCTGGGGAGAAGTTTTCTGAGTTGAGGAAGATGAGGAAAATCGGTGCGAAGGTCACAATTTCCATCGGCGACTACGATACATCCCCATCCGATCTCAGAAACTATGACATTATAATCTGCACATCTGAAAAGGCAGATTCTCTTGTTCACCATGATCCGTCTTTCCTGTACGAGGTCGGTCTCATCGTGGCGGATGAACTACACCTTGTGGGGGAGAAGACCAGAGGACCGAGGCTGGAAATGGTCCTTACCGCTGCAAAGACCGTTAATCCAGACATCAGGATTCTGGGTCTTTCTGCTACAGTTGCAAATTCGGAGGAGATTGCAGAATGGCTCGGAGCCGATCTCGTTGTGAGCGATTTTCGACCGGTTCCGCTCGAAGAGGGCGTGGTATTCAGGAACAGAATTTACAGATCAAGGGACGATTATATCAGACTTGAAAATGGGAGTGACATTTCCAACGTTGCAATGCGTTTCGTGAACGAGGGAGGACAGGTCATCATATTCAGGAGCTCGAGAAAGAGAGCTGAGGAGACTGCCATAAATTTCCCAAAGATAATTGAGAACCCCACCCCTAAACAGGAAATAGACGATTCCGAGAAGGATCACCTCACCTCCACCGTGGAGGAACTCATACAGAAAGGCGTTGCGTTCCATCACGCGGGTCTTCCAAACCAGACCAGGACAAGGGTTGAGGATATGTTCAGGAAGGGAAAGATCAAGGTTATTTCGGCCACGCCAACTCTTGCGGCCGGCATCAACCTTCCGGCAAGGGCAGTCCTGATAAGAGATATCACCAGATATTCTGACGGATATTCCGATTATCTCAGCAACGGAGAGATAAGGCAGATGATGGGGAGGGCAGGAAGAGCCGGTTATGACAAGAAGGGGTACGCATATGTGTACGCTTCCAGCGATCAGGGCTTTGAAAGATCCCTGGAATACCTGAAGGGGGAGACCGAGCCCGTGATCTCGCAGATGAATCAGGAATCCCTGATCAGGTTTAACATCCTGGCGCTCATATCATCGGGACTGGCGGTGACACAGGACCAGATAATGGGGTTCTTTGGCAGAACGCTCATGTCGCACCAGAAGAGGATGAACGGGATTCCGAAGCTGACCGAGAGAACAATAGAATTTCTCAAAGAGTACAACTTCATATCTGAAGTCAGGGAAACGATGAAGGCGACAAGGTTCGGTGAGCTTGTGAGCAACCTGTACATTGATCCGACCGCGGCAATTACGATCAGGGAATATCTGGAAAAACCATTTTCCGAGAATACTGCCATTTACACGGCAGTGCTGGCATCTGATGCTGGATTCATAGGTATTGGGAGGGACGACTATCCGATGATCGATAACTTCCTTTCGAGGAACGGCATCGAGGATTACACGGACGAATCAATGCAGGCTGCAAAGGTATCGATGATAATGATAGACTGGATAAATGAGACTCCAATAAGAGAGATGGAGGAAAAATTCAACATCGGATACGGCGACATCCAGTCAAGGTCCTCAACAATTGAATGGCTTCTTTATTCCATGGCAAGACTTTCTTCTCTGTACAGGCCAGAGGTGCAGAGGAATCTCGACAATCTTGCTCTAAGGGTGAGGGAAGGGGTGAAGGAGGAGATCATCATGCTGACGACCATTCCAGGTATAGGAAGAGTGAGAGCAAGGCGGCTGTACAGAAGTGGATTTCAGACCATCGAAAGTGTCGCCATGGCGGACGAGAAAAAGTTATCTTCCATATTCGGATTTTCAGAGAAGCTTTCAAGGGACGTCATTCTTAACGCCAGAAGGATAAAATCAAGAGGAACCGATGAAAAAGCATCTCCAAGTCTATAAGAAATCTGCAGAAAAAGTACTGCGGGAATTGAAGCGCAGCGGATTCATAGATTATGATTACAAGATACAGTACAGACCGGAATACCTGCTGGTACCTCTGAAGGATAACATCGATAAGGATTCATTAGACGATCTTGAAATCCTGGATGTACAGGAAATCAGGAACGATCGCAGGGTCAGCCCGCTTAAGATAAGTGGATCCTACGACACAATTGGTAGCATAGTCGTGACAAAGGAATCTGATCCGATGAGGCTGGCAGAACTCTCGCACAACCTGCTGGAATCAGGAAAGGGAATTCGGTCTGTCTACAGGGACAGGGGTGTCAGGGGTGAATCAAGGCTTCGTGATCTGGAGCTTGTGGCAGGTGAGGACAATAAGGAAACGCTGTACAGAGAGAACGGAATAACTCTCAGCGTTGATCTGAGCAGGGCTTACTTCTCTCCGCGTCTGGCCACGGAAAGATTTCTTCTCGCAAACAGGGTCAGGGATGGTGAGAAAATTATAGACATGTTTGCTGGAATAGGCCCTTTTTCAATACTGATAGCAGCATTGCACGATGTCGATATCCTGGCAATAGACTCAAATCCAGACGCCATTGACCTGCTGAATCAGAATATTGGTATCAACAAACTCAGGGGAAGAATAGTGCCGATCAATGGAAATTCTGCCGAAGTCATGCGTCACTACCCCATGGCAGACAGGATCATAATGAATTTTCCGACGGGAGCCTTCCGCTTTATCGATGCTGCAAACGAAAGATTGAGGGAAAACGGTAGAATCAATTATTATGAGATTTCCACCTATGATACGATTTCCGAAAGGATGGATCTTTTCAGGAGCATGGGTCTTATTGCGGAGGCGAAGCGTGAGGTTCATGCATATTCAAAATCAGAGAGAATGTTCTCCATCGAACTCGTAAAAAAAATTACGGACAGAGTGCCTGGCGTTGCACAAAATAATATTCATGGAATCGATGGGGTTGAACAGATATGACACTATCCGGGAAGCTTGGCGACTTTGCATCCGAGGTTTATGAAAAGGTAATGATGGAGGAGATCAGGAAAAGTTCTCCCCCCAGGCACCTTGGCATTATAACGGACGGTAACCGGAGATATGCAAGGTCCCTAGGTCTGGAAAGCAACAAGGGTCATGTGCTGGGCAAGAACAAGCTGGAGGAGGTTCTTGACTGGAGCCGTGAGATAGGCATAAAGATCGTCACGGTTTATGGATTTTCCACAGAGAATTTCAAGAGGGACAAAAACGAGGTCTCGTTCCTGATGGAGCTGATTGAGGATGCACTGAAAGGTCTCATGACTGACGACAGGATATTCAGAAACGAGATCAGAGTGAAGGTGATTGGCGACATGTCCTCACTTCCGAAGAGCCTGGTGGAATCTGCAAGGAGAATTGAGGAGAAAACCGAAAAGTTCGACAAGTTCAGGTTGAATCTTGCCGTTGGCTATGGGGGAAGAGCCGAGATAATCGAGGCAGTTAAGAAGATCGTCAGCGAGGCTCTCGAGGGGAAAATGAACGTTAATGACATCACCGAAGAAAAATTCAGATCATACCTCTATGATTCAACCATGCCCGATCCTGATCTGATCCTCAGAACCAGCGGAGAAGAGCGTGTTTCAAACTTCCTGCTCTGGCAGAGCGCTTATTCTGAACTGTACTTTTCGGACGTCAACTGGCCGGAGCTCAAGAAGATAGATTTTCTGAGGGCAATTCTATCATATCAGGTCAGAAAAAGGAGATACGGTAGCTAAATTGTTCATAGGGATTGATGATACGGATTCACCTGACGGCATGTGTACGACGTACATTGCCTCCAAGCTTGTAGATCACTTCAGGGACAGGCTCATAGGATACCCGAGGCTTGTAAGGTTGAACCCCAATATAAAGTACAAGACAAGGGGCAACGGAGCTCTCGCAATTCAGGTAGGTCAGGGAGGCGGAAGCAAAATTGAGGTGGGACACGTCCATGAAACACCGGTTTTCTCCAACTCAGAGTTGAAGAAAGAACAGTGGTCTCCTGACGACATGGAGAAAGTGATCTCGACCGTCGAGCAATTTTCGGAATCCGGAGACAACACAAACCCGGGAATAGTTTTCAGCAGGGTTCCGATCGATCCAGAACTGTATATGAACGCAGTGCGGAAGGAGATCGAAATGGTAAAAATTGAAAAGCTGCTGAAATCTATTGACGCTGAATTTGTGAAATTTGGAAACGGAAGGGGCATAATCGGGGCAGCATCCGCCATCTCCTGGACTGAGAATCCGCATACTTTTGAAGTGCTGAATTACAGTTTTCCAGCGGGACGCAGGAGATCAATCACGGAAAAGTTGGAAATCAGCAACTATGCGGAATCCACAGGTCTGACATTCGACAGCATTGATAGAAGGAACCGGAGGCCTGCAATATTTCCGAGGGAAAAGACCCCTGTGGTATATGGTATCAGGGGTATGGATCCTGATTCTCTGATCAGGCTGTCCCGTGATATTAATATAAAATTCTCGGTGGAGAGTGAGCGAACAACAATATTCAAAACAAATCAGGCAACAGACGATCATATTGTGGTAAATCCTCCATTGCTGGAAAATCTGGGTTCATACGCAATCGATGCAAATGTACTTTCGGAACCATACTCGATAAGGGGAGGGCACTATTTCCTCGACCTGGAATACAATTCAGGTAGGGTCAGGGCTGCGGCATTCGAGCCCACAAAGGAATTCCGAAGTATAATCTCAAGGCTGAGGCCAGGAGATATGGTCAGAGCATTCGGATCGTTTGTGGATGAAACAATCAATCTTGAGAAGGTACGGATTTCATCGGTTTCGGAGGAGTATGGCAGAACAAACCCCAAATGCAAAAGGTGTGGAATCATGACCACAAACAGGGGGCGGAATGATTTTCGATGTCCGAGTTGCGGAGCAAGGTACAGCCTGCCGGAATATGTCAGAATAAATCGCAATCTCACCGAAGGGTACTACGAGGTACCGGTAACCGCCAGAAGACATCTTTCAATGCCACTTAGACTGAGGGGAACGGTGAGGGACATTAATGATATGTATTAGCGGGATTCCGGCTTCTGGCAAGTCAACGGTATGCGATCGTCTTTCAGGTCTGGGATATAAGTGCATTCACCTGTCTGAAATTGCTGCGGGTATGGGATGCATTGAATCCGGAGAGGTGGATATCGATTGCTTGAGTGAACTGAAACTGGACAGGGACACCATTGTCGAATCCCACTACGCGCATCTTCTCGAATGCGATTATGTTATAATCCTGGATACTTCTCAGGAAGACGTGCGCAGAAGAATGGGAGATCGTGGCTACAGCAGGGAGAAGATAGAGGAGAACATGGATGCCCTTCTTGCTGACAGTATATACTATGAGGCCCTGGAAAGACTGCCCTCGGTGAGAATATACAGGATTTCGAATCCTGAGGGTGAACTGGACGAAACGGTTAATAAAACCGTCAGTTTACTCAAGAGCTTTGGGATAGGCGGGGAAAGGTAGAATAATGGCGGATACAAAGAGGAGGGGTGAGAATTTTGCGGAGGCAGTCTCCGGTCCGTTCATGAGATTCTCGCCAAATTCTATCTCAGTTTCCTCACTGATACTCGCGCTGGCTGCAGGCCTATTTTTCTACATCGGGAACTATTACCTTGTCATTGCAGTGCTTTTTGTGGCCCTTTCTGCACTTTTCGACGCGGTCGACGGACAGGTGGCGAGAGCTAAGAACCTCGCTTCTAAACGGGGAGATTACATAGATCATGTGATCGACAGATACTCAGACATAGCGATTATAACAGGAATTGGACTGAGTCATCCGGGCAATGCCGTGATACTGGCTTTTGCCCTTTCGGGAGTGCTGCTGACCAGTTATCTCGGCACGCAGGCACAGGCCATTGGCCTTGGGAGAGACTACGAGGGGATAATGGGAAGAGCCAACCGGCTGATCATAATCATTCTCTTCTCGATTGTTCAGATAATACTGCCGTTTTCCTACAGCCTGTACGGATTCCCGGTTACCCCGTTTATCCTGCTGCTTCTTGTACTTGCGGTGGGTGGCCACCTGACAGCCCTGAGGAGAATATCAAGAACCTTCAGGAGGCTTAACCAGTAATCTTCTGAAAAGCCGATCTGAAGATATTTGACAGTTCATCCGCGTTCTTCTCGTTTCTCGCATTGCTGTAGACCCTGATTATGGGTTCAGTTCCGGAAGGACGAACCAGTATCCAGCCGCCCGGGAAGAAAATCTTCAGCCCGTCTGTAAAATCCATGCGGTTTGACCTGAAGTGTTCCTTCAGCATCGAACTCAGCTTGCTCCATGGAATATCAGTGTGGATGGATTCCTTGAGAAGGACATATTTGGGAAGTTCTGCCACAAGATCCGAGATCCTCTTTCCAGACCTGGCCATGATATCAAGGATTTTGGCTGCAGTCATGCCTCCATCCCTGCAATACTGGTGCTGGCCAAAGATTATTCCACCATTTTCCTCCCCGCCGATCCTTGCAGAATTTTCTATCATTGATCGGGCGACGATAGGCGCCCCGACCCTTGTCTGGAGGAGTTTCAACCCGGAAGAACTGCATATATCGCTTATGAGATCAGATGAACTGACCGGCGTCACCACTATGTCGCCCTTACGTGCAACATCCTGGATTGCCAACGCTAGCGTGTTTTCACCCTCAATGAACTTTCCATTCTCGTCAACAAACACCGCACGGTCCGCGTCACCGTCATGGGCAATGCCGAGATCAAACCGTTCGGTCTTCATTAGATCCAAAAGACTTGAGAGATTCTCGGGTCTTGGCTCCGCATTCCTGGAGGAGAAGAGTCCGTCAGGATTTGCATTCAAAGTGGTCACAGCACAACCCAGCTTCGACAGCAGTTCCGGAGTACTTGAATAGGCAGCACCGTTACCCGCATCCACGACTACTCTGTAGTGCCTCGATCTGATTTTTCCTGCATCAACCAGTGAGATTATACTTCTATGGTACTCTGCAATCTGGCCAGGAAAATATGATATGGTCCCGATAGTGTTCCACTGGCATCTTGCGTATTTTTTTTCATAATATATATCTTCAATTCTGGCCTCATCCTCCTGTTTAAGTTCAGTGCCGTCTGATCCTATGCATTTTATCCCGTTGAACTGGGGCGGGTTATGAGATGCGGTGATGACCACACCGAAAACATGGTTATTCCTGCAGTAAAGTTGCAGAGCAGGTGTCGGCAGTATACCGAGATCTATCACATTCTTCCCAGTCGAAAGCAGGCCAGCCTTCACCGAGCTTGATATCATATCGCCGGACAGCCTGGTGTCCATTCCAACGGCAATGTTTCCAGTGTCGGAGAAAGTCCCTATGGCCGTCGCGATGTCTGAACAAAATTCAGGAGTGAGATCGACATTTGGCACCCCGCGTATTCCGTTGGTGCCAAAGAGCTTCTTCCTCTTTATTTCCGGATCATTTCCCATGGATTGGTATGTCCGGAATAGTTATAAAAATCACTGCATCCACCCGATTAGAATATTTCTTATATCTTCGCTACATATGAATTGAGATGGCAATCACAATTGGCAGGGAATGCTACATTGCTGATGGTGCAACGCTGGTGGGTGATGTCAGGATTTCAGATCGTGTGATAATCCTTTTCAATGCGGTTCTGAGGGGAGATCTCAACGGGATTGAGGTAGGCGAGAATTCCAACATTCAGGACAGTGTCACCGTTCATGTGGAAAAGACGAATCCGACAAGGATAGGGAAAAATGTGACAATTGGGCACAACGCCGTTATTCACGGGTGCACCATTGAGGACAACGTCCTAATAGGAATGGGGTCTGTGATCATGAACGGGGCAACAATCAGGAAAGGATCCGTGGTGGCTGCCGGATCAATCGTGACCGAGGGTTTTCGGGGCGATGAAAATTCCCTCCTGATGGGCTCGCCTGCAAAGGTATATCGCAAGGGACCCGAGATGGAAAATATGGCTCTGGCAAACGCAGAATCATATGCAGGACTGAGGCAAAAATACATTGACAGGTTCTTCGATATAAGAAGGGAGAATAATAAGTAACCTTTTGATAATATCCTCAAAAAGGATGAACAGATAATGGGGGCGACTTAAAATAGCAGGGGAAGGAAGTTCCAGGCAGAGCAAAGTATCCAAGAAGATTTCATCAATAATATACGATATCAATTATGCGGATCAGGATCAGCCCTTTGAAAAAAACTTCAGGAAACTGCTGGATGCCCTCGAGGATTTTATAAAATCCGGTCAGGAGAAGGCAGACGAGAATCTGATAACCTCAATCAAATTGTTTTTTGAAAACAGTTCAATTGGTAACGACAAGAAGATCAGGATCATCGATCTCCTGAAGAAGAGCCACGACCTTAACTTTCTCGCCCAGGTAATGGAAGTGCGCATAATGATAGCGTCCGGCATGCTTCACGATGCCCTCGAAAAGATCCTGAACGATCCGCGATTCATGCTTTACGAGGGGACTCCGGATTTGCTATCATCCTGCGTATCCGATGCCGCTGGAGCAAGGGAAGCGGCACTGTATGTTTCAAGGCAGGGTATATTCCGTGAGCCAATTTTCAGCAAATTGATTGATCATATGCAGGACAAAAAATTCTGGGACGAGGTGAAGTCAAATTTTAAAAAGGCTGAAAAACCTGATCAATACGAGAGGTTCCTCGATTTTCTCACACGATACAACAAAGATTTCGAATTCATAAAGGAGTACATTTCCGTCAGTTTAAAGAGGGGAAATATTGAAAGGGCAAAAGCACTTATATCAGGCATCCAGCAGGAAAATGTTCACACGCTTGATGATCTCATGTTTCTGGCCGATAACTCGGCAAAATCTGGGGATCTTGAAAACGCCCTCAAATTCATCAAAAAAGGGATCGATCTGTATCCGGAAAATGTCGATGTCCAGATCCTGTATGCCCAGATTCTTAAGAATACGGGAAGGGAATCAGACGCTTACAAGATGGCCCTCGATCTCATTGACAGACATCATGATAACAGTAAAATTGGCAGTCTGGCGCTGGAACTGGCATACTCCTGCAGGGACTATCAGAACTTCCTGAATATATACAATCGGCAGGGAAAGGAAAATATCAGCGACAGGGAGAAGGAATGGAAGATTCAGTCAGAGATAAATCTGTCTCTCTTTGATGAGGCCAACCGGGACATTGCCTCTGTGCTCTCCGGGAATCAGCATAATCTTAATGTGCTTAAACTCAAGCTGAAGCTGGAAAAAACCATCGGGAAGGAAAGCGAGGCAATGGACACCGCGGAGAAGATCCTCCTGCTCGATCCCTCAGACGCTGAAGGCGCGTTTTTTGTAATATCATCTCTGTACGAAAGAAGGGAATACGAAGGGCTCATAGAAAGGTACATCAAGCTCTCCCACAAATCCAGGGAGATCACGTCGATGTATGTATCAGCCCTGATGAACGAGGGCCAGATGAACGAGGCAGTATCGTATGCGGAGAAGAATCCGGAGATTCAGTCGGATAAATTTTTCCTCGACACTGTGTTCAAGATGTTCAGGGACGATTCAATGCTGAATATGTTCGCATCACTTCTGGCCGGGCATTCCAGCGAGAGCAGGAATCTTCAGCATATCTTCGACTTTCTGAAAGGCCTGGAACCTGAACCGGAGGCCAGAATCATCATTAGTGCAATTGAAACAGGGTCGGTTGCGCTGGGATGGATCGCCATTTCTCATTACGTGGACTTCAGATCGAAAAGCATACCGCCAGATATTGAAAAACTTCTGAGCAGGCCTGAATTTTCAGGATTGCGGATACTGACCACAACCATAATGGATATCTACAACGACAGTTACAGGGAAGACATCAGGGATTCCCCATTCTTTACATATCCAGTAACCGAGGCACTGATCGACCGTG
>JAJYEP010000033.1:0-2231 GCA_021785735.1 Thermoplasmata archaeon
CAAGGCTGCTTTCAAGATACGGTTACAGGGTTTCCACTCAGTATTTTGTCAACGATTCAGGAAAGCAGGTTATTGCCCTTTATGAAGGATTTAACAGGTTTTTCAAGGGGTCGGAACGCGATATCAAGAATCTTCTGGCCGGGTACCAGATGATCTATCAGAAGATGGATGAGCTTGGTGGAGAGGAGAAGGTTCTTGGACCCCTAATAAGGCGGTATGAAAGCGGAGATTCTGATTTCATTGAGTCGGTGAAGTCCACCGCTGCAGTGGTATTGCTCTCCATAAAGGATTCCCTGTTGAGCCTCGGCATCAGGATTGATGATTTTGTCTGGGAATCAGGATTCCTCAAAAGCCAGGAGATGGAACAGGTATTCAGTTCACTTGATCCCTATCTTAAGGATGATAATGGCGCAAAATATATTCTTCTGGACAAACCGGAAAAATCAGCTGATCCGGCAACTGAGGATCATGAACGGAGGATTTACCTGAGGAGATCAGACGGCACCTCGCTTTACTTTGCGAGGGACCTGGCATATCACCTCTTCAAGGGCCTGAATGCTGACTGGATTATAGATGTCCTCGGAGAGGATCACAGGGATCACGGTGCAGCACTGAAAATGGTGCTTAAGGACATGATGGATTTTGGCCCTAGAATTGATTTCATATTCTATGGATTCGTCACGCTAGACAGCGGCAAACTTTCAACAAGAAAGGGGAATATAATCACACTCGACGATCTTGTTGCCAGGGCACGGGAAGAGGCAATGAGTGTTGTTGCCGAAAAGAGAAAGGATCTTGATCCTGCTTCCCTAAGCAAAATCTCCAATGCGGTCGCAATTTCGTCCATACGATTCAACATAATGCGCATAAACGCTGACAAACATATGGTCTTCAGGTGGGAGGAGGCTCTGAACATTGAGGGCGATTCCGCACCTTATATAATGTACGCATATGCAAGGGCTTCCAGTATACTTCGATCCGCCGGGGATTTCTCTCTGGATCCTGATCCGGATGCTGAATTCGACATTTATGAGACTGCATTGATCAGGAACCTCTATTTTTTTCCGAGATACCTTTCCGATGCGGTTCGTAACCTCAGGCCGGAGCTCATAGCCTCATACTGCCTGTCGTTGGTAAGGACCTTCAACGATTTTTACACTAACTGTCGCATTCTTGGGCAACCTGAAAAAATAGCTCACAAAAGGTTGATTCTGGCAAAAACCTTCAATACTGTTCTGGCTGATGCAGCAAATATTATTGGAATAAAATTAATGGAAGAAATGTAATCATTTCTTCTTTTCCAGTTTCTTCTGTTCTATTAGTGAAGGTTTCTTTTCCTCCGTCTCTGACTTTTTCCTTCTTCCACCTGTGGTAAGCCTGTAGTAGACTATTCCAACCGCCACGATCACGACGACAATCACCACTATGACAAGTGTTGTCTTGTAAGGCGCCGGATTGACGCTCACGGACGTCGTGAAACTGCCGAGGGTCGCGTAGAATGACGGTTCATTGCCGGTGCTGCCTGTTACCTGGACGGTCAGCGTGCCTGATGTCCGTGGAGTCCAAGTGAAGGACTGGTTCTGCACCTGTGAAACGTTCAGGATTGGCCACTGGAATGTTGCAACTGCGTTTCCATTTACCAGCACGGTAAGATTCACATCATAGGCAGTAGCCTGCCCCTTGTTTGTGAAGTTGATCCATATTGTTGCCGCACTTCCCTCTGTTGGGGTGCCGACCACATATGCACTGGTTACTACTATCCTTGGTGTGGAAACAAGCATGGTTAGAGTGAGGTTGCTGTATCCTGTAACGTTTGATGGGTTCTTCGCGGAAAGGGACAGTATCATGTTGTTCAGCGTGTTAAACTGGATAACCACCCATGTGCTGTTGTTGAGGTTTCCGGAAACTACGGTATAGGTGGTTGCACCCTGCGGCGCAACTGTACCATTCGCGTATTCAACTTTCCATTTGAAGCTCAGGTTGGTTAGCGATTTATAGTAGACGTCTGTTGATGTATTGGCAGAGAACTTGGCGGGTACTCCTGCGTAAGGATTGGATATCTTCACTCCTGTCACGTTCGTCATCGTAATCTTAGGAGTGGGGGGAGTCGTGTCATTGACGTATACCCTGAAGGTCAGGTTGGAGTACTGTCCAGTAATCGATTCGATCGATATGTTTGCATACTGGTAACCAACGCTTATGTACGGTTTGGTGAACGAGTAGGTTGCATT
>JAJYEP010000033.1:2331-11407 GCA_021785735.1 Thermoplasmata archaeon
GAGGTGGTTACGCTTGATGATGTGAGTGCCATGGTGTCGTTGTTGTAGGCAAAACTGTAATTGTAGTAAAGAGTCGCTGGTCCGAATACTGTTCCCTGATCGTAAAGTTCCACGGACAGGCCGCTGGAGTAAAGGTTTGATGGGACAGCGGTATTCTTGTACTGCGCCAGTATGGTAGCGGACGCGTTATCCTTTGTTAGATAGACCTTTGACACCGACATGGATGTCCTGTTGTAATTGTATCCATTTAGTGTGAATGATGAGTTTGTATAAACTGGAAGGTAACCCTCCAGATATGTCGCCACACTGGAATTTGTCAGGCCATCAAGCTTTTCCTGCCAGTAAAAGGATCCGACGCTTGCATTCGCCATGAATGGGAGCGTCGTGGCATTGCTTATTGAAAAGTTTATCGTCAGGTTTAGCGTCTGCAGATTCTTGCTAAGGCTGTAAGTTGTAGCGATACTGCTGCTGGCTGTCTGAAGGACTGGTGAGACCTGACCTGCAGACAGTGATGAAATTTGGTATGGGGCGAATCCGTTCGCGGTTACTATAACAACCTTGTTGGCAAAGTTCCTGAGATAAAGGTTGAAAGCGCCTGATGAGAAATGATCGACCACATAGTTGTTGGATGTTGTGTTCAGCACGATTATGTTTATTGAACTTATCGTGGCAGAATTCTGTGCAGAAACAATACCAAAGATGGTATTGGAATTCTTCAGTGAAACATTTATGCTTGATGTGTGAGCAGCAATCTGGTACTCATATGAAAATATCCCGTTGACTCCGGAAATAGAGGCTTTAGCGTATATCGTTCCGGTCGGGAGCGAGGCATTGAATACCGGTTTGGATGATGAAAACGTTCCAAGGGAGAATCCGTAGGTCGTGGAAAAACTGACCGTTGCGGATGTGCCGTTCGTCAGGTTCATCAGATTTACTGTCACTGTGTGCATTGGCGTGAGGTTGTCCGTCACGCTTTCAGAGATCGTGGGAGAATTCACCACAATCATCTTTGTGACGGGCACTGCCACTGCGGGCCCTGTAACTCCGTTAACCACCGAAGCCGGGGCTATGGATACCGTATAATTTCCATATGCCAGGGCAAAGGATGGATCTGGTCCAGTTTGCGAGGATATCACAATACCACTGGTGTAACTCACTGTCGTTACCGTGTTATTGTTTGCAACTCCAACCGGACTTCCGTTAAGGGCATAATAAATCTTCAGATTTACATTCCCCTGCTGCGGCGTTATTGCGTTAGTGCTGTCAGATACTGTAAGTGTGCCGGCTGTTATCATAATCACGATTAACAGTGCTATTAGATAGCCTCTTTTCAATGTAATCTTCCTCTCAGTTTCGGGATAAAGTAATCTCTTGATATAAATATTGTCCTGACACCTGCAAGTTTTGGGATTTGTTAGTTCTTAGATGGTCCCGCTGATTTCCACAAGGACTTTTTCATACTTACAGATGGTTACCAGGCTGTTCAGGCAACGCTGCATCCGGATAACGAATTCCTGCAATATTTTCGGATCAACGCTCACCGGCTATCTGAGCAACCCGATAGCCCATGTGGGGTCTGGATACAATCTCGTAAGGTGTCCTCATTACCCCCGGGTAATAAATCACGGTATTTCTTGAATAACTAATGTTCCATGCGTCGAGGAGATTCAAAGGCTCGGAAGTGGCCATCTTTATTACGGTTTCGGGCACAATTCCCGTCCTGCTCCTTTGCAGAAGATAAAGAAACTGCATCTCTGAAAGCATGTCGGGCTCCACGCTCATCACATTGTCGGTTCCAAGAAGCGGCGTTATTCCCTGCGTCTGAAATCTACCATAGTCTGTTGTCAGCCCGTATGCCAAGTTGGATCTGGGAGTGATCACTATTCTGGCACCCATATCCCTGATTTCCCTAAGATCGCTGTTTGTGGCAAAAAGGCAGTGAATGACCAGATCGGGTTTAATTCTCTTCAGGATTCCCATGTCTTCCCTAGATCTTTCGCTGAAATGAATTGCCACCTTCTTACCGCTCTTTCTGGCGCGTTCCGCTATCGTGAGCATGTAATCAACATCATGATCACTTACCGAACTGAGCGCAACACCTTTGGAACTGGAAACCACTTCTTCCATGTCTGCCAGATCTTGCGAAGGCCTGCCCATTGTCACAAAGGCAGGTTTTCTGATCCTCGCCCTGTCGAATTCCCTTATTCCCTGGATCCCGTTTTCCCTGAAATCTATCGCTGCTACTGTTCCGGTTGAGTTCATGAATCCGGCTGCCGATTTCATTCCCGCCCTGAGGACACTGCCGTTGACCGACTGCAGCATCCTGTATTTAAAGCCCCCGGGACCAACTGCATCCTTTAGGTCAGTTGGAGGTTCCTCACCAACAAATGAGTCGCCTATATGGATATGAGCATTGATCAGCCCGGGGATTACGGTGCCACGAGGAAACCTGTCATATAGCTTTTCGCTGAAATTCAGGTTTTTTCCATCGAACAGGATGGTCCCCCTTCTCATTGCCCCGTTCCAGAATATATTGCCGGAAATGCCAGGAAGAGTCTGCATCAGCCTTTAACCACCCCGGTCGGTATCATGCGGGCTACAGCTTTTGCCAGGCCCGCCGCTTCGGTGACTGAAACGACCATGTCAACATTCTTGTAGCTTCCTGGAGCCTCCTCCACAATTGCCTTCCTGCTTGCAGTGCGCAGGTATATGTCCCTGGATTCCATGTTTTGCTGGACTGCGGAGGCGATGAATGTGTCGGATGATCTCTTGCGGCTCATCATCCTTCCCGCCCCGTGGCATGAGCTGCTGAATGATCTGTCCATGTTTCCCTCCTTTCCTACCATTATGTATGATGCAGTGCCCATGTCGCCTGGTATCAACACAGGATGCCCAGTCTCTGCAAACAGGTGTCCGTTTTCTTTTCTCCCTGGAGGAAATGCTCTTGTGGCACCTTTCCTGTGAACTATGAGTTTGATGCTCTTTCCGTCAACAACGTGCTCCTCAACCTTTGCGATGTTGTGAGCAATGCTGTAAACCAGCCTTATTTCATCCTCTTCTGTCCCCATGATCTTTGAGAACGCCTTCCTGACCATTGCAGATATGATTTCCCTGTTGCAGAAACCGAAGTTGGCAGCTGCATTCATTGCTGCGAAATACCTGTCAAACATATCTGTTCCTGTTCTGGCGTAAATGAGCTGCCTGTCTGGAATGCCGGATTCGTCCTGGCCGTATTTTCTATTTATCAGATCTATGTAGTCCGATGCAACCTGATGTCCAAGTCCCCTTGACCCCGTATGAATCATGATGCCTATCTGATCCCTTTTAGTGATCCCGAACTTTTCTGCTGTATCTTTGTCAATAATTTGATCTATTCGCTGTATTTCCAGGAAATGGTTTCCCGCCCCAAGCGTTCCCAGCTGATTTTTTCCTCTCTGCTTTGCCGAATTGGAAACGTTTGACGGATCTGCGGGCATCAGTTTCCCTCCCTCTTCTGTGTGATCCCTGTCCGATGAAATCCCCATTCCCTGATCAATTGCCCAGTTTATTCCTTCAGTCATAACCTCGTTCATCTGGCTGTTGTCGAGTGACAGTTCGCTTCTGTGTCCAAGCCCTGAGGGGACTGTTTTGAATATCTCATCCACAAGCTCACGCTTCCTGTGCTTGATATCGTCATATGAGAGATCCGTGACGAGGAATGAAACGCCACAGTTTATATCATATCCAACACCTCCGGGTGATATGATGCCATCGTCGTAATTGAATGCGGCAACACCCCCTATGGGGAAGCCGTAGCCACTGTGAACATCTGGCATCGCATAGGAAGCCCTGACAATTCCAGGAAGTTTTGAAACGTTTATAACCTGCTGGGCGGATTGATCGGCAAGGATGTGATCAAGCATTTCAGGATCCGAGAAGAGAATGCCGGGAACATTCATTCCCTCCTCCTGGTTTCTTGCGATCTCGTATGTGTAATCAGCGATCCTTGTGAATTTTATGTCCCTCATTTTTCCTACCGGTGCCCCAGTCATCACCTGATCTGTTAATTATTTTATTAGCGACCATTGAATATGGTTTCATGAAGGAGTTTGACCTTGATAAATTTGATGAGGACAGGCGATTTCAGATAAGACTCCAGGTCTCGCTGATAAGGGTTGCAACAGATCTTCAGAAACTTTCTTCCGATCCCTCCAGATATGACGAATATATCCTCAAGCGCGTGGGCATCATAAGGAACATCATGGATTACGGGGGCGAATTTTTAATAAAATATCAGGGAAATATTATCTTTCCGTTCACTGCCGGAGGCAAGAAGTGATGCCCGTTGCATCCGCG
This sequence comes from Thermoplasmata archaeon, assembly GCA_021785735.1. Classification (GTDB taxonomy): domain Archaea; phylum Thermoplasmatota; class Thermoplasmata; order Thermoplasmatales; family Thermoplasmataceae; genus JAKAFX01. The sequence continues at coordinate 6,667 of JAJYEP010000033.1, forward strand.
TGTCGGGATTGAGTGAAAGATAAATTAAGGGGATGAACTATTCATGCTGATGACCGAGAGTGGTGAGTCGCTTCTTAAGGAACTGGAAAACGCCATGGAGACACTAAAGCGGCATATTTCCATAATAAAGATACTCACAAACGAACAGCCGGTTGGTATAATAAAACTTTCAAGAGAGACCGGTTTGCCGGAACATAAGGTGAGATACTCTCTGAGGGTTCTGGAAAGGGACAGTGTCATTGAACCATCAACCAACGGGGCAATCCTCTCACCTGATTTCATTGAGAGCCGGACTGCCATACTGGACAGGGTGAGGAAGCTTTCCGAAGAGTTCACCGAGGTTTACGAGGATCTGGAGAAGCTTCTTTCCGGATAGACTATTGCAGGTGGATAAGTGATATGGAGAAGATCTGAGCAGGAAGAATCCGGGGATTACCAGATAAGGATTGCCAGACCATCTGACGCAAAGGGCATAATCCATTGTATGCAGAGCGTCATGGATGAGAGAATTTACCTGGTCAGTGAATATTATCTCTGGAGCGAGAGGGGAGAACAGGAAAGAATAAGGAGTCCCGAGGACCTGACACTTGTTTGCGAGCAGGATGGGACTATTATCGGTGTCCTGACACTTCAGAGGGGAATGTACAAGAAAAACAGGCATACAGCTCAGCTTGGCATAGCAATTATGAACGGCCACAGGCACAAGGGGCTTGGATCCAGGATGATAGTGAACGCAATAGATTGGGCAAGAACAAGGGATATCCAGAAGATCAATCTTGAGGTATTTTCCTCGAACACGGGTGCCATTGAAACATACCGGAAAAACGGCTTTGAGGTGGAAGGAATCAGGAAAAGACAGTTCTTAGTTGACGGCAATTATGTGGACGACGTCTTGATGTCCACATGGATTGGATAATTACTCGATTGTTTTGTGTTTTGATTTTCTTTCCATTATGGCTATTATCCTGTCTTCCTCGATTCTCTTGCTCAATTTCCTTGAATAAAAGACCCCCTCAAGATATATGAACACTGACATCAGAACCGCGTCCTGCATGAAAAACAGAAAAGTGAAAAAATTAAATGATGGCTGATACAGAGAAAGAATTGTCATCACATACCTTATTCCCGGGATAATAAGATAAAGTTGGGATATTATAAGCACGTCGAAGAAGACACATCCAATTATATATGAATATCTTGCAAATGGAAAGAAAATGTAGAAGAGCAGTTCGCCCCGAGACATATCCCTTGAGCTGATCTCGGAAGGGAGTCTGTCGGCCAGCGATCTACTGGTTATCTGGATAGGCTTCCTGGGATTCTGCATAAGACTCTTTGGACTGCTCCTCCTGATCAAAGTAGTTGTAGTTGTATATCAGGCAGGAAACGTAGTGCCCTCTCCTGACCTCCTTGAGTTGAGGGGTGTCCGGCTTTATCATCTTGATGATTATTGAATTTCCTGTATCGCTCACCGCTACGGTATCTATGGCCTTGAACACTATGCCTCCCTCCTGCAGTGATTCCTTCTCAATCAGATCCTTTACAAGCTGCAGCGTTTTTTCGTCTATCCTTATTCCCTCTGCAAACTTTATCTGAAGTATATTCTCGTCTTCCTCGGTTATTATCTCCTCAACGTTCTTTATATCTTCAGCCTCCGGGTTTCTGATTGGATCAAGCATGGATCTGACTGGTTCAGCAAGGTCCCTGGGTGACCATCCACAGTTCCTCATTGCAACGGGGCATCTCGGATGGAAATAACATCCCTTGGGCGGATCTGAAGGGTTGGGTATTTCACCCTTCAGGATAGTCCTGACGATTTTTGCCTCCGGATCGGGTATGGGTATTGCGGAAAGAAGGGCTTTGGTGTAGGGGTGAAGCATGTCTGTGAAGAGTTCCTCTGTGCTTGTCAATTCAACGAGTTTACCAAGATACATGACCATCACACGGTCTGCCATCATCCTTATAACATTCAGATGGTGTGATATGAAGAGGTATGACAGACCCCTCCTGTTTTGAAGGTCCCTGAGTATATTCAGTATCTGGGCCTGGACCGAAACATCAAGGGCAGATGTGGGTTCGTCAAGAACAAGCAATTTAGGCTCTATGGATATTGCCCTTGCAATGCCTATGCGCTGCCTCTGACCTCCACTGAATTCATGCGGATACCTGTACAGATGATCCTCGCTGAGACCAATTTCATCTATTATCTCCTTCTCCTTCTTCAGGATATCAGAGGCGTTCATTTTCAGAAGCACCTTCATTGGTTCTCCCACAGTGTCCTTTATTAACTTCCTCGGGTCGAGAGAGCTGAAAGGGTCCTGAAAAACAGGCTGCATATATTTTCTCACCTTCGTCATTTCCCTGGAACTCATCCTCGTGAGCGAATACTTCTTCCTCACTTTGGAAAGTTCTCCCATTAAATCTTTCAGTTTTGCGTCCTTTTCGGGATCCTTTCCCTGATCCAGCATCTGTCTCACAGTATATTCCAGGTGTATTGCATTGGTCATCTCTTCCTGTGGAAGATTGAAATAGACCTCACCATCAGTCGCTGAAATTAGGTTAAGAACCGTTCTGCCAAGGGTCGTTTTGCCGCATCCGGTTTCTCCGACAACCCCCAAGGATTCCCCCTCCCTGAGCGTAAACGTGACGTCGTCCAGAGCCCTGACATAACCTTTCGCTCTCCCGAGCCCAGAACTTATTGGAAAGAATTTCTTCAGCCCAGTGACGTAAAGGAGTATGTTCTCTCCCCTTTCTGCATGGGCAGGGCATTTGCAGTCCTCGTATCCAGTCTGAACCTGTGTGTTTGATTGTGATTCTCCGGTGACTTCCATTATGGAACCTCCTCCTCTTTGATTTCCTCATATTCATCGGAATAAAGGAAACAGGCTACTTTGTGGTCCTTTTCAATTTCAATCAATTTTGGTTTCCTCTCCGAACATACATCCATCCTGAATTTGCATCTCGGGTGGAACCTGCAGCCGGATGGTGGAGATATAAGGTTCGGCACACTGCCCGGTATCGACTCGAGTCTGGCTGACTTTTCAAATCTCCTCTCCGCCCGAGGAATTGCATTGAGCAGTCCGGTTGTATATGGATGTTTGGCATCCCTGAAGATATCGATAACCTTGGCCTCTTCCACCAGATTCCCGCCATACATCACGCCAACCCTGTCGCACATTTCTGCAATGACAGCTAGATCATGGGTGATGAACAGAACAGATGTCTGGTTTCTCTGGTTCACGTCTTTTATTAGATCCAGAATCTGAGCCTGAGTTGTGACATCGAGTGCTGTTGTAGGCTCATCTGCAATAAGCACTCTTGGATTGGAAGAAAGAGCCATCGCAATCATTGCCCTCTGGAGCATTCCGCCGCTGAGTTCATGGGGATAGGAATCGAGCACTCTCTCCGCTCCAGCAATATTGACCTCTTTTAACAGTTCAAGCGCTCTTCTGGAGGCAACCTTGACAAACGGCTTGTCATATTTCCTCTTGGAAAATTTTAATCTTATCCTGTAACTGAAGAATTCACTTCTCAGTTTAACCTCGAGGTCCTTTATCTTGTTAGATATGTCATCGGCTTTAGCCCCGTTTCCGTTGGCCTCATAATTCAGATATTCAAGGTTGAGATCATGAAGTTTATCCTGAGTTGCATAATAGTCCCTCGCAAGATACAGATCATCCAGCAGAAGACCTTCCTTCTCGCCAAGTGCCAACTGCACAGCCTCCCGAACAATAAAATCCCTGTCACTGGAATTCTCGATCAGATCATTGATTTTCGATTCCAAGTCTGGAACTCCATTTTCAGTACACCAGTTATGTATTAGTTCCTTTCTTGTTGGTATGTCCGGTTGTGAAACCAGATTGTCAACTATGGCTTCGATCTGCTTTTGGCTCAGTGTCTCCCTCTTGATCAAGGAGTCTGCTATAGAGACCCTGCTATGCAGGAGTATTGCCTCTTCAATCTGGTCTCCTATAGTAAGAACAGGGTTTAATGAGAGGAACGGTTCCTGGAATATCATGGAAACCTTCTTACCCCTGATGCCGGAAAGAATGTAATTATGTTTTTTGATTGCGCGTTTGTTCCTCTTTACCCTCACATCTGTCTCCGACCTGACATTGATCTTGACAAGTTTAGGCAGATCGGTAAGTATGTTGAAACCGTCAATGAATACTTTTCCACGGATTATACGGCCGGGAGGATCAGGGACTAGATCCATAACAGACGTTGCAGTGACACTCTTTCCGCTTCCGCTTTCACCCACAAGACCGTATTTCTCTCCAACCTTTATCTCGAAAGATAGGTCATCTATTGCCTTAACGATTCCACGAGAAGTGAAGAATCTTGTTTTCACGTTCTCCATCTTCACAGAATCAACTTTCTGTTCTTCTATCAACTCTTCTGTCATAATGATTTATCTCCTCAGTTTGGGGTCAAGAACATCTCGCAATCCGTCTCCAAAGAGGTTTGCGGAAACGGTGAAGAGCAGCAGCATCAGTCCGGGGAATAAAAATATCCACCACTGTCCGGTCATCAGATAATCCGGCGCACCTCCTCCGCCGACTCCAAGCGTAATGAGCAGACCCAATTCTGGCGGACCTAGAAACGCGTTTATATAAAGCACTCCAAGGAAGTCAAGAGTTGCAAATATCAGTATTATTGTACCAATATCAAGTGAGACTTGAACGAATGCCGGTGAAAGAACATTGGGAATAATGTGCACGAAGATATTTCTGACCTTGGATGA
>JAJYEP010000033.1:11507-12948 GCA_021785735.1 Thermoplasmata archaeon
CCCACCAGTCCACCCTTGTTCCTGAGGAGCATCCTGAACGTTTCTTTGAACTGCTCCACCCTTGGATGTCTGGCAGCCTCAATATCGGCTTTCTGTGAAACTGAGCCCGGACTTATATTAACTTCGGTCATTTTTCAAACACCTTTCTCAATACCTGATTCTTGGGTCCATGTAAGCATATATTATGTCCACTATAAGGTTGGTGAGAACAAGGATTATACCAAATATTATGGTGGAACCCATTATCAGCCAAACCTGTAAACTGCTTGGAGTGGCCGCCTGAACAAGCAGATAGCCTATTCCATAATATGTGAAAACCTCCTCGACAACCACAACACCTCCGAGTAATCCGGATATGAGCAGTCCCATGACTGTGACGGTTGGAAGAAGGGCGTTCTTTCTTATGTGCTTCTTGATTATTACGTTCTCGGGCACGCCCTTGGCACGGGCAGTCTTTATGAACTCCTGGTTCGAGGTATCCACCATTCCAGCCCTGACAAATCTCAGTATTCCGGCAAGAATACCGTACGTCAGTGTGAGCACAGGCAGGATGATGAAATTGATACCCCTGAGGAAGAGGTGAAGGTCGCCGTGCAGAAGTGCATCGAGGATAAGTATGTGCGTAGGACTCGTGAGGGCAGTTGGGGTACCGTTTATTGTGATACCCTGCCACGACGGAGCACCGGGATTCAGTTTCAATCCGTTCCCTGTCCAGCCCAGGAATCCTATTGGACTCACACCTGTACCCAACAAGAGTATAAGGAGATAGGCAAGCCAGAAGGCGGGCATGGCATATCCCGATAGGGAAAATATTCTGGCAGCTGAGTCCACCGCAGAATTTGGCCTTGAACCTACATAAGTTCCAAGTGGAATAGCTATGAGTATTGAAAGTATGGAAGCCCCTATGGCCAACTGAATGGTGTTTGGGAAGAATATTTCAATATCAGTAAGAACATTACTGAATGGGAGGAAAAATGTTCCACCAACAATACCCCAGTTTCCGCTAAGAAGATTTCCCAAATAATGGAAATAAGTAAGCACAGGATCTGTGGGATAAATGCCGAGATAGTTCTCCCAGTAGGCAATCTGAGCAGCGCGATTTCCCTTCTGGCTGAGGTACGGCCCGACAAGATTTGCAGGACCATATGCCCACATTAGAATGAAAACGAATATGGTAAGACCAACTATGGTAGGAATCAGAAGAAGCAAACGCCTGATGATGAAATATCTCAATTCCATTTTATCTGAACCTTATCAAAACTACGGTATATAATCTTTTTCCGAATGTGGTATGTGCTCATAGCAGCCTTCTTTCTTTGTTGTTTTCCAAACGAGCCGAAATCTTTAAAAGATAGTTTAGCCAGTTACGTTCCCGAGAATAGGAAATCCAATTGAATTGTGGACATATTCTTCTGAAACTCTAAAACAATAAACTCCAGCC
>JAJYEP010000034.1:0-6694 GCA_021785735.1 Thermoplasmata archaeon
TAATTAAAATGACCAGAATCTGCCACATTGAAGATCAATTCTGATCCATCCATTGCAGGGACGGTCCAGTTGAGGCTGCCGTTGAGTTCCAGCCCATGCTCTGAAGCGAGGAGCGATATGCTTTTGTTGTAAGATACAACGAATATGTGTCCCTCTGTCAGCGATGGGAAATAGGAATCCCAGTAAGTGTATTCTCCTGTCCTGTTGAAGAAGACCTGAACTGCAACCGTGGTACCGTTAACGTTACCCATCGTGGATGCATTTATAAGCGTAGCATTGTAATCGCTTTCGGCACCGCCCGGAGCAATCACGAAGGAATGATCTGATGTTCCGTTTTGTTTGATCTGGAACCTAACAAGGGAACCATTCTGGTAGTACAGGGATGGATTAACAACCCCATGGGAGTCAATAAAACCACTGTTTGTAGATATAAGACTGGTATTATGGCTGACACTCATGTTTGAAGGTGGGGTTGGGAACGTGTAGACATGTGATGGCAGACTCGAGTTGACGTAGATGAGTCCAACCATTGTGGTTGGATGAACTGTGCACCAGTATGTGTAGACGCCAACCTTGGGAAAATAGGCAGTGGTGTGGGAAACCGCACCGGGTGTCGTGGTTATCTGTGAAATTGAAAGAAGCGTATCAAATACAGTACTCTCAGCAGGACCGGGATTGATAGTAAGGGTATGGGGCTGACCATCCTCCTCAATCACCGTGAAATGAATCACGGTACCATTGAGAATCGTTATGGTCGGATTCACCGTTCCATGTCCGTAGTCCCAGCCGCTTGCATCCGCCCATATGGTGATATTAACCGAATGCGGTGCACTGGCTGGAGCGGCAGGTAATGAAAAAGAGGAGGTTTGTGGATAGTCCAGTGCCAGATAGAGTCCCATTGAAACTATTAGCAGGACGATTACAGCGAATACAACACCTGTTTTACTTCCTTTTTCACTCATTCAATTTCACCTACAACACGCTCTCCGAAGGAACATCCGGGACACTCTTATCTATCGATTTGGGTTTGCCGGGACCAACGTTGGCAGGAATATCAAGAACATTATCTTCCGATGTTGATGGACTATGGAGCCAGCTGACGGCCATATTGTAAAGGAAAACAAGCTGTCCTATTCCTATAATCACACCGCCTAGGATAGAGGCATCCTGGTAGGGCTGGAACCATGGAAAATAACCTGCAACCGCCCTTGGCATTCCAATGAAGCCACCGACAGACCATGCAAACGACATTATGAGAGACCCGATTGCGGTCAAATAGAAATGTGCCCTTGCAAGTATCACGTTGTATGTTCTTCCTCCACTTATTGTGGGAAATATGGTATAAAATGCAGCAAATGTTATTCCGGTGGTGACGCCCATGAATATGAAATGGAAGTGTCCCGTGACCCAGTAGGTCCCGTGGACCAGCTGATTTAATCCCTGGTTGACCTGCATGACGCCGGTTATTCCTCCTATTATAAAATCTATAATTGCGTTGATAACGAAAAGCATCGGGGTCGTCATTCTTATCTTGTTCGCCTTCCACAGGGTGGCAATCCAGTTGAAGACGGTGATTGCAGAGGGGATGACAACGGCAAAAGAGGTTGTTTCAAAGAGGAGCACCCAGTCGTATCCCAGACCTGAGTTGAGGAGGTGATGACCGAAAACGGACATGCTCAATGCGGTGAGCAAACCGAGTCCAAAAACGCCTGATCTGTAACTGAAAACCTTTGCATCGGTGAACTTTGCGATAAGTTCGTAAATGAGGCCGAAAAATGGTATCACCGCAATGTAAACTATGGGGTGTCCCCACCACCAGAAGAGTATTGCGAATAGAAGAACCTGTCCGTTTGCAGCTGTGAAGAAAACCGGGTTGAAATAGTCGTAGAAAAGCATGCCGAGTCCTACCATTACAGGGGGGGCGGATACTATGATCATGAGCACGGTGAAGAATATTGACCACGAGAAGAGGGACATTTCCCCCATCTTCATGGTTTTGTCCCTGTCAAACAGGATTATCTGCAGGATGTTTACGCTGGCCACCATGATTCCCATAAATATGAAAATCATGCCAAGCACACCTAGCCACGCATAGAGACCTCCACCGTTTGGGGTCAACTGCAGACTCAAAGGGGGATAGAGATACCACCTGAAGGAGGCCCTTGAAAGAAGGAAAAGCCCGGCGCCGAACAACCATAGCCAGTATGCCGTCGAGGCATAGGTCCCTCTGGTGTCCCGCCACAGTTTCAAATGGGATGGAAGGAGGAAATAACCAAGGCCAATGGCACTTCCGACAGCCCACATGTAAATCATCAGTGTGGCGTGCTGGGTGAGAAGAACATTGTAAGCATCAGGTGTGAGCAGAGAAGGAGTGCTGTAGGTGAGACTCAATCTCATCGTAAGGCCGAAGGTGCCTGCAATAAAGAAGAAAAGTATGCTGGTTATCAGGTATCTCAGCCCAATACTCCTTGCATCATCATCGAGGAAGATGTCCCAGCTGATTATGCTGCGCCTGCTTGAGGCAGTATCACGCCTGTACTGCTTCACATCGTCGTATCCATTCTGGTGTGCAGTCTTAGAGATGGCATTCCTGCGACTGGCAAGCATGTAATAGAGACCGAACATCGCTATAGAAACAGCGGAAAGTATCACTGCGACGGTTATCATGAAATTGACGTAATCGGACATTCTAATTCACCACCGTCATGTAACCTCTCATCTCATAGTGGTATTCTCCGCAGTATTCTACGCATTCAAAAAAGAACGATCCTGTCTGTGTGGGTGTGAACTGAATCTCATTCGTCTGGCCGGGAACAGCGTACGACTGTACGTCCATCTGGGGAATATAAAGGTCGTGAATGACATCAGTAGAATTGACAAGAAGGGTCACCTTCTCGTTCACAGTTACTGTGAAAGCATTTACTGTGGACGTGTTGTTGGAATACACAAACGTCCAGGCCCACTGATGGCCTATGACATGGATCACTGTACCGTCGGTCACGTTTGTACCGGAAGGATCATGGGATATGGATTCAGAGATCTTGCTGATTGTACCATAGTTAGCGACAGCAGATCCCACAAGAATCACAAGGACTGCGATCATGAAGTACATCTCGAGTCTCTGCTTGTTCATCTGAAATCCTCCCAGTCATATGTCTTATCTGTCTTTTTGAAAACAGGATATGCGACCAGTAAAATGGTAAAAGCGCCGGAGGCAATCCCCGTTGCCATAAACGCGGAAATGAAGGGAGCGGAATCGGATCCAATATTGCTCCCGAAGAACAGGCTGAAATGGTAAAGAAGGATAAAATCAAAAATTACACCAATGATAACGGCGGCTATAAAAAATCCGACAACCAGATTTTGATTATGCGTCACAAGTTGGAATAATCTAATTGTATTTAATCGTTTTTGAAAACAAGTATGGACTTATTCGCTGTCTCAAGTCATAGTGATTATTATATGCGTGTTGGAAGATATATCGAACCAAATCATGTCAGCTTTGTTGATGACAAATCGCCCCATAATTTTGAGTACCAATCTGCCCATGAAATGCTTGGATTGCGGTAATTTCATCGGGAATGTCGATATGACAAATCCTGTAAACGATGATGTGATAAAAGATATAAGGGATATTTAGTTGTCCCATCGATGATTTCTGATCTTTACATACTTCTCCTCGCCTTGATTTTATGGGGACTTCTTATCATTGCGCTTGGTCCCATGATAAAGAGGAGCAAGCATTTCTCGCTTTATGGCCCCGCAATTATGGTTAAGGCTGTGAAAAACAGGGGGTTACTAGATAAATTTTCAAGAGCCATTCCAAAGAATTTTGCATCTAAACTGTTTGTGGTCGCAACATATTCCTTTCTGATTTTTGGGATGGCGTTCCTTCTTTACGAAGCATATCTTTCTCTCCAGATCAAGGTCTCGTCAGCCCCAAATGCTGCATCTTTTCTGATCCTTCCAGGGATCAATCCCTTCATTCCTGTGTTTTATGGGACTTTTGCACTGGTCTTTTCTGTGGTTATACATGAGATTATGCATGGAGTCATAGCAAGGAAGCATGATATATCAGTAAAATCAGTAGGAGGACTTTTTTTTGTAATCCCGATTGGCGCATTTGTGGAACCCGATCCTGATCAGATGGCTGCAGCGGATCCGGTCGTCAGAAGAAGAATATTTGCAGCCGGACCAGCAACAAATATCATTCTTTCGATAATCTTCTTCATTCTTCTGGTGGCAGTTCTGATGCCATCCGCGCAGCCGATCCATCAAGGGCTTTATGTTACACAGAACCTGCCAAGTCCTGCAGTAACGTCAGCAGGAATAGGGGACGGCAGTGAGCTGATATCGTACGCAAACTACACTGGACAGAATTTCTCGAATCTCGAATACTACGGTGCAATAACTCCCGGCGAAATGGAATCTGCGGTTTTTTTTCACAATGGTTTCACAAGTAGTATTAATATGCCTGCAGGAATATATATCACCTCCCTTGTTTCAGGTTTTCCAGGGGAAAAAGCCGGTCTTAGGACAGGCCAGATATTCTATTCCATCGATGGCACAGTTATATACAATATGAACAATCTTACTCAGAAGCTGGATTCTATACCCCCTGGTTCAACCATTCCGGTGGTAATGATAAATGTGAACCAGAAGAATGGTTCTGAGAGCGTTCAGGTCTATCATATCACGACCGTATCCACATATTCCTACTACCAGCAGGTATCTCCACTTGCAAATAATCCAGCTTACAAAAATGAAAGTTTCATAGGATTCTCTCCGGCGTACATCGGAATAGTTGGAATGCCCATCAATACACTTAAAACACTTATTTTCGGGAGTTCTGCCCTGTCTTTCACAAGGGACGGGGTGCTTGAAACCCTTGCACTCCCGTTCCTGGGGCTTTCACCTGTCCCGTCATCCGTGGTTTCGCTCTTTTCGGTAGGAAATCCCATGTTATTCTGGTTTACAGTGAATCTGTTCTTCTGGCTGTTCTGGATGAACTTCCTACTCGGGTTGACCAATGCACTGCCCATTTTTGTCTTTGACGGCGGCCAGTTTTTCCGCGATACCCTGATCATCGCATCACGCAGGCCCAGGTTTAAATATTTCTCATCCGAGAGAAATATAAACAGGACTATGGTAGTGGTGGGTATGCTTGTGATTTTCCTTATCCTCTGGCAAATCATTGTTCCGGAAATAATTTAAGTGCTGGCGTCTTCCAAGAAATGCAGTATGGTCTTTGAATGATAACTGGCAAGCAATGTTTATATAGAAGAACAAATTTACAAGGGATGGCCCGATTCAACTCCAAACTTAAGTTTGAGTATCCACCATTTCTCGAGGAACTTGATACCTCAAGGCAGATAGTTGCAAAAAAGGATCGGCTGAAATATGAAAAACTCGAAGAACAGATCGAAAAGATAGAACATACTAACATCGAGACAAGGAATATCATGGTACGGCAGATAGCTGATCTGGAGAATCTGATAAAGGCCAAGGACAGGGAAAAAGAACAGATGAAGAAACTGGCCGGTAAGGAGATAATGATGGCGCTTCTACCTGTACTCGATTCTCTTGAAGCTGGTGTGAAGTCAGACCCTGAAAACAAGTCTCTGGCGGCAATCAGCGATATGGTAAACAAGTCTCTTGCAAAGGTCGGTTTAAGGAGCATAGATGCAAATGGCAAAAAATATGATCCATTTCTGCATGAGGTGATAGCACTGTCAGAAGACGGAGAGGATGGAATAGTGCAAAGTGAGGTTCAGAAAGGATACTTATTGAATGATGAGGTCATTAGAACTTCAAAAGTGATAGTGAGCAAAAGGTGATGAAAAATGTCTAAGATAATAGGAATAGATTTGGGAACAAGCAATTCGGCAGCGGCAGTAGTGATTTCAGGCAAACCCACGGTAATTCCAAGCTCAGAAGGTGTTTCACTGGGAGGCAAAGCCTTTCCAAGCTACGTGGCTTTTACAAAGGATGGACAGTTACTAGTGGGCGAGCCTGCAAAGAGACAAGCACTTCTAAACCCAGAAGGGACTGTTTATGCTGCAAAGAGAAAGATGGGCACTGATTACAAATTCAAGGTATTTGGCAAGGAATACACACCGCAACAGATTTCTGGTTTTATCCTGCAGAAGATCAAGAAGGATGCAGAACAGTTCCTTGGGGAACCGGTGACAGCAGCAGTTATAACCGTGCCGGCATATTTTAACGACAATCAGAGGCAGGCAACAAAGGATGCAGGGCAGATAGCAGGCTTGGAGGTCAAGAGAATCATAAACGAGCCTACTGCAGCCTCGCTTGCTTATGGAATTGACAAGCAGAACGAATCACAGAAGATACTTGTATTTGATCTGGGTGGAGGAACGCTTGATGTCACGATCATGGAATTCGGTGACGGTCTCTTTGAGGTGGTATCAACTGCCGGCGACACCCAGCTTGGCGGCACTGATATGGACGAGGCTTTGGTGAATTATATCAACCAGAAGTTCAAGGAAAAGGAAGGAGTTGATATCAAAAGCGACAGACAGGCATACATAAGGTTGAGGGATGCAGCTGAAAAAGCCAAAATCGAGCTTTCATCAACCCTGACCACAGAGATAAATCTTCCATTCATTACTTCCGTCAACGGCCAGCCAAGGCATGTGCAGATGAACATCACGAGATCTGAATTTGAGAATCT
>JAJYEP010000034.1:6794-12743 GCA_021785735.1 Thermoplasmata archaeon
AAACAGAGTATTTCCATAAGTGCCTCCAACAAACTGTCCAAGGATGAGATTGAACGGATGAAAAGGGAGGCAGAGCAGTTCTCCGAGGAGGATAAGAAGCAGAAGGAGCAGGTTGAAGTCATCAATAACGCCGAATCCCTCGTATATACAGTTGAAAAGACACTGAATGATGCAGGGGATAAGGTAGATCAGAAGACAAAGGATGACATCAAGGCCACAATAACTGATCTGAAAGCTGCCATCGAGGCAAAGGACGTCGAAAAGATAAAAGCTGAAATGGAGAATGCGAGCAAAAGGATCCAGGAAGTAGGGGCGAAGATGTATGAATCCCAGAATGCTGAAACTGTTGAGACCGGCAGCGGAGCCCAGGAAGAAGCATCCCAGGCACAGGAGGGCAACTCAGGCGAAACCCAATCCGATTCGAAGCGGGATGAAAATGTAGTCGACGCAGACGAAACTAAATGAATACTATGGCGAAGGACTACTATAAGACCCTGGGAGTTACGAAGGACTCGTCACCAGATGACATAAAAAAGGCATATAGACAGCTTGCCAAGAAGTATCATCCCGATGCAAACCCAACAAACAAGAAAGAGGCGGAGGAGAAATTCAAAGAGATAAGTGAGGCCTATGAAGTTCTGTCAGATCCAGACAAGAAGGCAGTGTACGATCGCACAGGCAGCGTAGAATTCAGTTCAGGTGGCTCAAACTTCAGCTGGCAGGATTTCACACACTACTCAGATTTTGAGGATCTTTTCAGTAGAATATTCGGGAATAGCGGGTTTGGTGGAAGCGCTGGGGAGTCCTTCTTCAGTGGATTCAGGAATGAGGGTCCGGATCTGGATCTTGCGATCAGGGTCAGGGTCTCTCTCCAGGATGTATATTACGGTACAAAGAAGACCGTAAAATACCGGCACAACGTCACATGCGAGGAATGCAACGGAACAGGCGCAAAAGGGGGCGAGACAATCACATGCCCGACGTGTCATGGTACTGGCCAGGAACGGATTGTTCAGGGTCAGGGATTTTTTAGAATGGTCTCGGTGATTACTTGCAGAGACTGTGGCGGTAAAGGGTCGAAACCTAAGGAAGTTTGCCCTGTGTGCAAAGGTACCGGTACGGTTCCGAAAACCGAGGTTATTGAACTTAACATTCCTCGGGGTGCGCCAAACAATCTGAAGATCCGGTATAAGGGAAAGGGGCAGTCCCACAACGGAAGAAGCGGTGACATGTTCATAGTCCTGACCGTTGATGAGGAGCCTGGATACAGGAGGTCTGGCGATGATATCTATCTTGGATGGGAAATTTCATTTCCAGAGGCAGCGCTGGGAACAGAGGTTGACATGACCATATTCAGGGATACATTCAAAATGAAGGTGCCGGCTGGAACTCAGCCTGGGGATGTAATCAAGATCAAGGGAGCAGGCTTTTACAGAATGAACACCTCAAATAGGGGGGATGCCCACGTAACCGTTCAGGTTGTTGTGCCGAAGAAGCTCACCTCAAGACAGAAAGAGCTGCTTGAGGAGTTCATGGATCTTGGTGAGAAAAAGCATTCCTGGATACACAGATAAGAAGAATTAATCTGACCCGTTACTGCATTTCATAATTAGAATCAGCATAATTGGCACATTTTGCAACGTTAATCCCTTGGGATGCAAAGTTCTGGAAATCTGTGGATACCCTACCGTTCCATCATTAAAAGTTCAGTGGAATCCACGTCCTGTGCGACATATGCTTTCCGTCCGTATTGGAAGCGTTTGGTACCATAACTCCAGGAACTCTCAGGTTCTTTATTTTTCCCTGTGCGGTGGAATGCCTAGATGTTCTCGCAATAAAGCTGAAAATGGCAGTGTTCTCAATGCCTGTCTCTAGAAGATCAAGGATATCAGCACGATCTCATGCCATTCCATTGTTAATAAGATGTAAGATAGAGTGCGGAAGTTTGGAATCTCACAAATCTGCTGGATCAAAATGATCTTCACAATCACACTGTTAGAGAACTTTCTCGCTCCGTCTTTAGAAACAATCTTATCCAGTCAATCCAGGATCAGTGGGATATGGTTCGTGCCCACAATCCATCATTTTTGCAAGATTAATAGTGTCTGACAATTGTTGAACATTCTATCGATCCGTGGACGCTCTACGTTCCATGAATAAATATCCCGGTAAAGACTAAGGATCGACAGTATCCAATTATTCAATCACTAGAATAGTTGTCTTCGGAGCTGCTAATATTATGCAAACATTTATTTCCAAAAAGTTTCATGTAACTACGAAGGACATGAAGGCAGTCGTTTGTTTTGATGGCTCTGACTCAAGCAAGTCAGCGCTCGAGTTTGCACTTAATTTCAAGGACACCATAGATCATTATTATATTTTGTACGTGAAACCGGCCATAATGGCAGCCAGCACCTCGTTTGAATCATATACACCGGCGTCGGCGTTCGAGAACCAGGAGGAGGTTGCTGCAGCTCTTGCCGGAATTGCTGAAAAGACAATCGGAGAACACAAGGATATCTGTGAATTCGTGTCTGTGGACTCCGGAGGGCAACAGGTCTCTTCCATGATAGTGAAGTTTGCAGAGGAAAAGGGGGTTGATATAATATTTACCGGAACAAGAAAACTTGGTGGTCTGAGCAAGGTGATACTCGGATCGGTGAGCAGCGAAATAGTGAAGCAATCAAAAATACCCGTTCTTGTCTGTCCGGGGAAGAAGACCGATTGAAACGTACTCAGCCAGTAGCATTGATTTGCTTTTTTACTCCCTTGTTGTGTTAATAAGAGAAGGAAAATTATTTTCCGGAAAACGACGGTTTCCTTTTTTCCAGAAAAGCCTTTACTCCTTCCCTGCTGTCTTCTGTCTCGAATACCTTTCCGAAATAATCCTCTTCCAGCTTCATATATTCTGGCTCATAATTCCGGATCAGGTTTTTGATAAGACCAAAAGATACGGGCGCACTGCCTGAAAATCTTTTTATGAATTCCTTGGCGAATATCAGGGGATCATCCACAACATTCATTACAAGTCCAATTTTCAGAGCCTCATCTGCACTGATATATCTTCCAGATCCTGCAACCTCAAGAGCCTGTGTCTCACCCAGAATCTTTGTGAGGCGCTGCGTGCCGCCCCAACCTGGCAGGATCCCTAGAGTAATCTCGGGCAGCGCAAATTTTGCTCCCGGATTGCATATCCTGAAGTCGCATGCTAGAGCCAATTCAAATCCTCCACCCAGCGCATAGCCGTTTACTGCGGCAACAACCGGGGCCGGGTACTGTGAGAGGAAATCCATAACTGCATGGCCTCTTTTTGCAAAGTCATAGGCAGTTGCAGGTTCAAGTCCAACGAATTTTTTAATGTTTGCACCAGCTGAGAAAGCCTTCCTGGATCCGGTGATTATTACGGGTTTCACATTGCCTTCTGAGACGCATTTCCTGATCTCCTCAAGGGTTTCAACGTCAAGAGGATTAAGATCAGAGCCTGTCTTTATCGTCACAATTTTTGTCCCTTCGCTTTCCTCACATGTCAGATAATTATATATCAACAATATCACCTCACATTATTTCCAAGGACAGTGAATGAGCCCCACCGCCACCATGACATACAGTTGCCAATCCCGTTTTCAGTTTCCTGTTGATGAGGGCATGAACAAGAGTTACAATTATTCTGGAGCCACTGTTTCCGAGCGGATGTCCCATCGCTATGGCACCCCCCATCACGTTGAACTTTTCCGGATCGACTTTCAGCTGATCACGGACGATTATGGATGCGACAGAAAATGCCTCGTTGTGCTCAACAAGATCGTAATAGTCTATGTTTTTTCCCGTGGCTTCAAGAAGTTTTCTGGTTGCAGGTATCGGAGCTTCAACAAAATCCCTGGAGTTCAAGGATGCCTGGCTGTATGCTTCTATCCTGGCAAGGGGTTTAAGTCCGTATTCATTCATTGCCTTTTCAGACATTATCAGGAGGGCAGATGCCCCATCAGAGAGTTGCGACGAGTTTCCGGCAGTCAGGATCCCATTCCTATCGAAGGCCGGATTAAGTTTTGTCAGGTCTTCCATTGTGGTTTTTCTTATACCCTCATCTTTTTTTAACTGGTCAGTCTCGACAATTTCATTTCTGAAAAGGCCGCCTTCAGTGGATTTAATGGCCAGGTTCTGGCTGCGGAGAGAGTATTCATCAGCCTGCTGCCTGGTAATTCCGTATTTCTTCGCAGATCCCTCCGCAGATACGCCCATGTGCTCGTAATAAAACGAATCCAGCAAACCGTCCCGAAGCATGGAATCATCCACCCTGTAATTCTTAAAGAGGAGCTGCTTCGGTCCCCATCTCAGATCTGAAGGCAAAAGGAACGGTGAATCACTCATATTCTCCATTCCTCCAGCGACGATGACATCTTTTTCTGAAAGTCTGATCTCTCTCGCCGCGTTCTCCACGGCAAGCATGCCTGATGCGCAAACTGAATTCACGGTGTATTTTATAACCTTATCAGGAAGACCCGCAAGCGCGGCGCTCTGACCCGCTGGATTCTGTCCGTTGCCAGCCTGAATTACGTTGCCCATGATAACTTCTTCAACAACGCTCGGGTCAATTTTTGACTCGTCAAGTACTGCTTTAACGGCTTTTCCTCCAAGTTCTACTGCATGGACTTTCGCAAAGGATTTCCCAAATTTTCCTATGGGAGTTCTCTTGGCGCTGACAATAAATGCGTCCGGCATATGTATCATACCTTTATGTTCGAAGCAAATTTATAACTTTCCGGACTGCTTTCTCAACACGGCCAAAGATGACAGATCAGAATACGGA
This sequence comes from Thermoplasmata archaeon, assembly GCA_021785735.1. Taxonomy (GTDB): domain Archaea; phylum Thermoplasmatota; class Thermoplasmata; order Thermoplasmatales; family Thermoplasmataceae; genus JAKAFX01. The sequence continues at coordinate 11,602 of JAJYEP010000034.1, forward strand.
CAATTGAAGTACAGGACCTCTGGAAATTAACATAAACACTTGGCAAAAGGCTTAATTGGGAGTATAGTCCTCCATTTCCTTCTTGAGCCTGGACTCTTTTTTTATCATGTACCTGGTCACGTAACCGGAGATCGCGTTCATGGTCTTCTTGGAGACACCTGTTATCCTGAGCTTCACTGAGTCACGATTTTTGTGAAAATCCTTGCTGAACGCCTCAGGATTGCTATCTACCAACGATTCGGCGATCGCTTTTATATTTGAAGGTCTAATGCTACCCATAGAACAACACGAGAAAGAACCGCGATATAATAAGTTTGTTGCGTTGTGTGATCTCTTCTGCTGTAAATAGTGATGCGATCCGACTTCCCATTCAGGCTATTTCATAAAAGATTGTCGTATATATTAGGTGCAATCCTTAACTGTTTATTAGAATATGCGAATTTGGTAATATATGGATGACAGAGGTTCATGGCACGGTATCGAGAGAAGCCTCCTCGAATGGTATCCGACAATAGACTCTACTAAATGCAACGACTGCGGTATGTGCATACTGACCTGCGGAAATGACGTTTTCAGGTGGAATATGGACCGGAACGAACCTTTGGTGCAGAACCCGGGTAAATGTGTAATAGGATGCACAACATGCGGAAAGCTCTGTCCAGAGGACGCGATAAGTTTTCCTGATGATCCGAAGAAATTTGTAAGGGGTGTAATCCTGAAATACAAAATATTCCCCAAAGTAAAACAGGATCTGGAGGAGAGGATTCGAAAGTTTCCAGACCATTCAGTGCATCTGAAGGTGATAGAGAATGAGTGAAATTACTGCACAGAATCCCTTTGCTTTCTGGCATGGAATGCCAAGATCTCAAATTCACTGGGAGCCGGTCATTGACGAGAGCAAATGTACCGGATGCGGGATGTGTGTGGTCACCTGCGGTGAGAAGAGGAATGTTTTTGGTTATGATTTCGACAGAAAAAAAGCTGTGGTGATGTATCCGGAGAACTGCATGGTGGGATGCAACAACTGTACCGTGGCCTGCCTCTGGGGCGCTATAACGCATCCTGATGTAGCGGAAGTCAAGGAAATATCAAGGAAGATTCCTGAGGATCAGTTAAAGAAGGAAATGGCTGCTAAGTTTAAG
>JAJYEP010000035.1 GCA_021785735.1 Thermoplasmata archaeon
TAGTCATCAGGGTGCAGAATGAGGAAGAACTAAGAAAATTGAAGATGATACTGGATCAGGCTGGGATAATGAATGAGATGATCACCGATGCCGGTCTCACACAGGTTCCACCTGGTACCGTGACATGCCTCGGGATTGGCCCTGTTAAGGCATCTGTTATTGATCCAATCACCGGCGATTATTCGCTGTACTAATGTTGGAAGATGACGATCAACTTAGACTTTTCATCTTCTGCTCCAACTTTGACTGAGTTTCCTCCTTTATCTCGTCCGGCATGAACTTATCTACAAGTCCAAAGAGACCGTTTTCCTCCTTGTACACGTGCTGAAGCATTATCTTCGCTATCTGACCGGACTTGATCGTTTTCTCCTCGTCTGAGGATTCAATATCAATTCCACCTTCCTGCGTTACAGGACTAGAAACTGCCTGGTACAAGCGCTTAACAGATGTATGCTCACCCATTATTACCCGGATTGGTTCCTCCATTTCCAGGTATTTCTGAAGGATTGGTCTGAAGATTGGGAAGAGTACCCCTTCTTCGAGCACGAAATGGACATTGATTGAAAATTTGATGTGATCCAGATATTGCTTAAGTTCTACACTGTTCTCAAGAAATCCCTCTGAAAGTTCAACGGTTCTGATATGCTGTGTCCTGAGGAGTTGTGTTGCCTTGGATCCCTGAAAAGTGAGGGTGTCCTTGAGAGACATCATGTTTTGATATGAACACCGTATATTAATATGATGAAAACGAAAATTCTCAGTCTCATGAACCTGCAGCATATGAGGTTTCGGTGACATTCTCCCCCAGCTAACGCAGCGGGTTTCCCGTTTCAGCGACCTGAGTTGCAATTTGTAGAGATACGATCTCCACGGGCATTAAAAACATGAGGAGGAAGGTTGAAAAATTAAATTTGTTCAGGTCACGAAATGTCTATTTCATTCGAATGACCTACACGGAAGAAAACGCCTGTTGGAAATCCTCTATGAGATCTTCCGGATCCTCAATTCCCGCGGAGAATCTGACGAGCCCGTCCGTGATGCCTGATTTCAGCCTTTCTTCCCTGCTCATTGATGCATGCGAGGTTTCGACTGGAAGAGTTATCAGGCTTTCGACCCCTCCAAGGCTTGGTGCCACGTCAGGAATTTTCAGCTGCCTCATGAATCTTCTTGCGGAATCAAGGCCACCGTTGATATCGAAAGATACCATCCCGCCATATCCTGACATTAGTCTGTTTGCTATGGCATGGTACGGAGAACTCTCAAGACCCGGGTAATGGACCTGCTTCACCTTCTTTTCTCCCTCAAGAAAACGGGCAATTTTCATTCCATTCTCGTTATGTCTTTTCATCCTCAGGCCGAGGGTCTTGAGGCCCCTGGATGCCAGAAAAGTTTGAATCGGATCCGGTATGAAACCGAAATTCTTCCTCATATTTACCACAGCATCGTAAAATTTGTCAGAGACTCCCGCCACTCCCATTATTATGTCGCTGTGGCCTCCGATGTACTTTGTTGCGCTGTGAAGAGTGATATCAGCACCGAAATTCACGGGCCTGATATTGAATGGAGTGGAAAACGTGGAATCTACCACAAGGGGAATATCATTCTCCCTGCATATCCTGGAAATATGATCCAGATCAGAAACTCCAAGTGTGGGATTCAGAACAGTTTCCACATAAACAACAGAAATATCCTTTTCCAGCCCATCTATGGAATTCATCTGATCGAGATCGATGAAGCTGGCAGATATTCCCATCTTCTGGATTGTTTTTGAGAGAAACATGTATGTCTGCCCATAGAGCCCATTTACCGTAAGCACCCTGGAACCGGGCCTGGCAAGCGCAAGTATGGATGCGGAAATTGCACTCATTCCTGAAGAGAAAGATATCCCCCTTGAATACCCTTCAAGGGCTGCATACTTCTCCTCAAAGGACTGAATTGTTGGATTCCCCCACCTTGTATAAAGAAAAGGTTTCCCGTTGGTGTTATCAACATATGCTTCTGGAGATTCGTTTGGGCCAAGAAAAGTGGAGTTTTCGAATATCGGTGTTATCACGTTTCCAAATCTGGGATCTTTAAGTTCGCCCGCATGAACTGCTTTTGTGTTGAATCCAGCTTGTTTTAGATCGCCCATGGAGATGATAATGATCCGTCCTGATTAATATGTTTTGATAAGAATGATGCGGCAGCATCGAATCTCCCCTGATTGGAAATGATCCGTCCTGCCGCAGCATGGTATTATTAAATCCATATTCCATTTGGAATAAATTGTTCATAGCTATTGAAGGCATAGATGGATCCGGAAAAACCACTATTACTCGCAGGCTCACCAGCAGTCTTTCTGATATTGGCGTGAAGGTTTTCCAGACCAGAGAACCCACTGATGATCTGCCTGAAAATATGATAAGGAAAGATTTCAATAATGGATTTGCTCTGTTTTGTCTCTTCATGTCTGACAGGTTCAAACATGCGGAGACCATCTCTCAGAAAATCTCCGAAGGCTACACTGTGATCTCCGACAGGTTTCTCGCATCAAGCTTTGCCTACCAGGGGCCGCTTATAGAGAATGTTCTGGGAAGCTTTGAGAACGCCTTTGAATGGATGAAAAGAACATCAGGCCCACTTAAGCCTTTACCGGACATAACCTTTCTTCTGGACATCGATCCTGAGATTGCCATGGAACGGATAAAAAACAGGGAAAAGAGCCCGTTTGAAAAACTTGAATATCTGGCAAAAGTCAGAAAGTATTATCTGGCAACCTCCCTGACCAATACCGTGGTGATAGACGCTCTGCTCCCCCTAGAGGAAAAACTTTCGATTATGATGCAGACCGTAAAATCTCTTCTGTTTATGAAGTAAGAACCTTGATTCTGTCTCCAAGTATCATTATGGTATGCTCAGCCTGAGCGATCAGTGTTCCGTTGTGCTCCCTAAGTATGGGAAACTGTGAAACATATCTGTTCGCGATCATGGATTTCAGATACGCTTCCGGTTTGTCGATTTTCCCGTAAAGCCATCTCGATGCAAAAGGAAGTGTGGAAAAGTTCCTGTATATTGGCTCATCCTTCTCAACTTTGGTGCCGCTTACTATGAAAATGTTGCCTCCGGGACCGTTATGGATCATTCCTATCCCTGTTGAAGCGAATGGCTCTATTGCTATCACCTGATCTGGTTTCAGCAGCTTTCCGTTGCCGTCATCATAATTCGGTACAAATATGGAGGAATGCAGATCATATCTGGCAACGCCGTGTCCCCCAAGGTTGCGGACAGGCTTGAAACCAAACTCTGAAATTTTGGCACCGATCGCTGCACCTATCTCCCGAAGAGGGATCATTGGGCGCAGGATTTTTATGGCGGTATTCAGGGCCTCCCTTGAAGCATCTATCAGATCGGAGTGCTTTCCCGTGTTTCCGACTTCCACCGTTGCAGCATTATCTGATGGAAAGCCGTCTATCTGTGCACCAATATCCACTTTCACAACATCTCCCGTACTGAAGGTTTTCTTGTCCCCGTAGAATGGCGTATAATGCGCAGCCTCGTTGTTTATCGAGAGATTAAGAGGGAACGCCGGAAATGCTCCGCTATCCCTGATGAGCTTTTCAGTTTTCTCTGCAACCTCGAACAGAGTGACTCCGGGTTCAATGAGAGAAACCGCAGTTTCCAGTGCTCTCTTTCCTATTTTGCCAGCTTCCTCGAACTTAGCTATGTCGGTTTGTTCCAAAATCAATTACCCCGCGTATCTTATGGTTTATCTCTTCAGGGAATATTTTGATTGTCATATCAGCACATAACAATTTCAATGAGATAGTCTATTTAATCTGCATAAAATGCGGAAAACAGCTTTAAAAATTATATGCTACTTCATGTTCTCTATTGTCATGGCTTCTTTCGAAGAGCAACTTGATTCTTTAATGGAGAAGAGTTATCCAAAATGGGTGAAGAGACACGTTGAGATACCTAAAATTACGGTCTATTCCATTCTTGAAGATGTTGCAAAAAAATACCCGGACAGGATAGCGATTGATTTCTTCTCGAAGAAGGTCAGTTATTCCGAGCTGAAGAAGGATGTGGATATGGTCGCTTCTTCGCTGAAGAGTATGGGCCTGGCCAGGGGAGACAGGGTAAGCCTGATGCTTCCAAACATTCCTCATTACGTTATATTCTTCTATGCTGTCCTCAAGCTGGGCGGAACGGTGGTACAGACCAATCCACTGTATACAACCCATGAACTGGAATCCCAGCTTAGCGATTCAGGTTCCAGAATTGTAGTCACCCTGGATGATTTCATCAACAAGGTCACTCCCCTCCATCCATCGCTGGTCCAGAAAATGATTGTTGTGAGGGTCGAGGATTTCCTGCCCTCTGCCCTCGCATTTCTTTACTCAGCCTCCAAGAGTGCAAAGAGGGCAAAGGTGAAGGTCCCGAAGGAATCCTGGATATACTCGTTCAAGGACATGCTTTCCTCTGAGGATCAGGTCGGAGAAGAGCCTGTTAATCCGGAAACCCATCCAGCGCTTCTCCAGTACACGGGAGGCACCACCGGCGTTCCCAAGGCTGCACTCCTGACCCACTACAACCTGGTTGCCAATGCATACCAGATAAGGGAGTGGATACCTGAAGACTATCGCTCCGGAATTTCCTATCTTTCTGCTATCCCGTTCTTCCATGTGTATGGTATGATGACCGCAATGCTGGTACCTGTTCTTCAGGGTGCCAAGATCATACTTGTACCAGACCCGAGAGACACGAAAATGATACTGAAATCCATGCATAAATCGCACCCGCAGGCATTTCCAGGGATTCCGGCAATGTATCATTCGATACTCAATCACAGGGATGTCGGTAAATACGATATAAAATCCGTCAAATTCTGTATGTCCGGAGCCTCTCCTCTCCCTGAGGAGCTGCAGAAGAATTTTGAAAATGCCACCAATGGAATGATCATTGAAGGATACGGCCTTAGCGAAACTTCCCCTGTTGCAAACATAAACCCGATGGATGTCAGCCTCAGGAAAATTGGATCTATAGGGCTGCCCGTATCAAATACCTACGAGAAGATCATGGATCTTGAAACCGGGACAAAGGAACTTGGCCCCGGTGAGATCGGTGAGCTTGTGATCAAGGGGCCGCAGGTAATGTCGGGATACTGGAACAACGTGAAAGAGACAGATATCGCATTGAGAAAAGGATGGCTATACACCGGCGATATCGCGAAGATGGATGAAAACGGTTTCTTCTACATAGTGGACAGAAAGAAGGACATGATCATTGCCGGGGGCTACAACATCTACCCGCAGGAGGTGGAGGAGATCCTTTACAAACATCCAAAGGTGAGTGAGGCTGCTGTGATAGGAGTTAATGATCCCCACAGAGGCGAGACGGTTAAGGCATATATAGTGTTGAAACCAAATGAAACAGCCACTTCTGAAGAGATTACAGAGTTCTGCAAGCAATACCTTGCAAAATACAAGGTTCCGAAGATTGTAGAATTCACCGGCGAGTTGCCGAAATCGCTTGTGGGAAAGGTGCTGAAGAGGGAGCTCAGAAACAAAAGCGCCTGAACTACCCTATACCAGCTTCGATTTCATTTAATTTCAATGCGACAGAATTGAAGTAATCAAAGGTACAAAACATTATTAATTATGTCAAATTTCTGAACGCATGGCGTGGTTCAAAGTATCCAAGGAAGGGAGCATGAAGGACGGGGATCTCTCAAAGGTGAACATAGAGGGCAAGGACATCCTTATAATGAAAGATAAGGGGAAATACTATGCAACTTCTTGCTACTGTACTCACGAAAACTATGATCTCTCTGAGGGTTTTCTCGATGATGGCAACCTGATCTGTCCCAATCATTTTGCAATGTTCAAGCCTCAGGACGGATCCGTTGTGCAGAATCCCGAAGGTTCCGGAGACATCCCCTCACTGAAGACCTATCACACAAAGATCGAGAACGGGGACCTGATGGTTGAAGTCTGATGAGGATACTGGTCCTGGTGAAGCAGGTCCCGGATCCAAACAGGATCGAGTTTGATCCGTCAACCGGGCGTATCAAAAGGGAAAATGTACCTCTGCAGATGAATTCATTTGACAGGAAGGCTGTGGAAGAGGCAGTCAGGGCAAAGGAAAAGTTCGGCAGTGAGGTTATTGTAGCCAGCATGGGGCCACCTTCTGCCGCGGAAGTGCTGAATCAGTCCCTGAGGATGGGTGCAGACGATGCATACCTGATAACAGACAGAAGATTTGGGGGTTCCGATACTCTCATCACGTCCAGAATTCTATCCTCTGTTGTCAGGAGATTCAAACCGGACCTTGTTTTTGCAGGCAAATATTCTCTCGACGGGGAAACCTCACAGGTTCCACCGGAGGTTGCCACATTATCTGGCTATAATTTCATTTCCGCAGTTTCTTCAATCTCCTATTCCGATGACATGAAAACCGTTACGGTGGAATGCGAAAGGGAATACGGGATGGAAAAGTATGTGCTGAAAATGCCGGCCCTCATATCCCTGAGTGAGAAAATTAACAAGGCAAGGATAGTAAAACCCGGCGTTCCTCAGATGCTTGACAGGGTTAAAACCCTGACATATGATGACATTCCAGCTGGAATAACGGGTGCAGATTCCCCCACTGTTGTGGAGGGCACCCGGCTGATAGACAGCACCAGAACCGTTAAGATTTTCGATCAGCCTGACGAGATTTACAGGATGATAATTGAGACTGCCAGATCTGAATCCGGCAGATCTCTGGAAATGCAGGAGATTGAACCGTATGACCCCAAAAGGAAATGGTCGATGGCGGTGGCGTTTGACGATCAGGAGATGGGCTTTGAGATAGCATCCAAGGTTGCCGAAATTTCAAGGGGCAGGTTCAATGTGAGAGCTGTTGGCAACATAAATCCGGAAAAGCTTGACGGCATATCATGCCATGAATATATCTATGCAGATCTCAGATCACCGGCATCTTTTGCAAAATTTGTTGAAAATGAGATTAATCTGGCCAGGCCGGAATTCGTTGTTATTCCCTCTTCCATTGCCGGAAGAGATATTGCTTCGTTCATAGCCGCCGATAATCAGCTTGGATTGACCGCTGACTGTATCGACATTGCATATGAAAATGGAAAGCTCATACAGTACAAGCCTGCCTTTGGTGGAGGTGTTGTTGCCAGAATTACATCAAGGACAACGCCCGCATTAAGCACTGTCAGGAAGGGGATGTTTCCATTCAGGAAAACTGTCTCCAGGTGCATAATTGTGAGAAAAAACTGGACCGACGACGGGAATTTGCCATTGGAAGTTGTTGAAACTCCCAGGGAATACAGATCGGTATATTCATCAAAGATAGTTCTGTCGGTTGGCAAAGGGATAGAATCACAGGAAAATCTCTCTCAGGTAAAGGAGATTGCTGATGCGATAGGCGCAGCGCTTGGTGCGACCAGGCCTATCGTTGACTTTGGCTGGATTCCCAGACAGCAGCAGATTGGGCTCACTGGATCATCCATCTCGCCGGATCTGTACATCGCACTAGGAATTTCAGGCCATGACAACCACATGGTCGGCCTCAGATATGCCAGAAAGATAATCGCGGTTAACCCGGATGCTAATGCGCCAATATTCAGGTTTTCTGATTACGGAATACACATGAAATCCATGGATTTCGTCAGAGGGTTTTCCGACTTCCTCAAATCAAATAATATGTGGAAAATTGATCAGGCAAAATCGACTCCCTGATCATCCTCGATGATGATGTATCTGGTGCCATCCCTCTTGGTTACCTTGTAAACGCTCTTGCCTCCGCTGATTCCACCCTTCCTGTTCTCCTCTTTCTTGCTTCTCTTCTTTTCCGTGATCTGAAGGTAGAGACCTGCAACCATCAGGATGCCGGCTATTATCTGGGATATCATTGATCCAAGTCCGAGTGTTATGAGCGCAAACCAGAGCAGAAACGATCCAAGAATCGCAGAAAGAAGCGTGGTGACCTTCCTGTAAAGGACATATGAAGCCCCGAAGGCGACTATTGCTGCCAGAATTTCCATGGAAATGTTGCCAGGGTAGAGGCTGCTGACCAGAATGAACGCAATGAATCCAAAGAACGCAGAGAGACCTATTCTTGCGGCAGCTTTGAACAGCACTGCACCCATCACTGCTGCGATAAGAAATATCAGGTATATGGGGAGACCCCCAAAATTCACTATGGTACTGAGATAAAGCGCAAAGACGAAGCCATAATATGCCCCGATGCAGACCATCAGGATGTCCCATGCTGTGCTGCCCTTGAACAGCAGCAGAACCGCAATGAGCATCACGAAAATTGTGCTCAGGTACAGGTACTGCGGGGGTAGTATGTTAAGCAGTGCCATGAAGTAACCGAGATAATTTCCTGATGCAGCACCAGCAGAGGTCATACAATGTCAGACAACTACAAAAAAGTATATAATCATTTCGTTCCGGATTTTAATCATATTTTGAATTAATGTTATTCATATTGTGAATTGAAATTTTGGGATATGACAGACACTATAAATAAGTTTAGATTTTGTCCTTGTGTCTTTTGCCTGAAGATATTCTTCTCACTTCATGGCCGCATACATCGCATTTCTCCCTGTAGGATTTGAAATACTTCCTGCACCCTGTGCACCTGTAAGTCCACCTTATTGTTTTGCTGATGAAGAGATTCGATGCTGGAATAACGCTTATTCCCATGACCCTGCAGACATTCTGTATTGCAAAATCGTCCGTCATCACTGTTCCCCCCAGTTCCAAGCCAAGAGCAATGACATCTATATCCGTATCTGAAAGGACATTCAGGTCGCCGGTTTTCCGTGCGAAATCCATGACAGATTCTCTGGAAGATTTACCCGGCGTCCTCACGCTGAGCATTTCATCGGCATAATCCAGTGATCGCTTCAGTTTCCCCTTCCTTATCTCTTCCAATACCGATGCCGGTACAACGGTGTCTGGGTCTGTGAGATTGAAGTTCCTCGCAATGAAGGCCGACGTATCCAGAATGATTATTTTCCTTTCAGATCCAGTTGACTCAATCATTTCCAGGTCGAATGCTGCATCATCACCTGTGGAATTGCTCCAAGCAGATCCTCAAGGGAGTACCAGTAACCCTTGTTCTTGAATGAAATGTCTGATGCTGCCTTCATTATGAAAGTGCCGATCCTGGCCGATTCCATAAGACCCACCCCATGAGCTACGATTGCGGTTATCAGCCCGGCAAGTGCATCTCCAGTCCCGCCCATGGTCATCCTTGCATTTCCACCCTGCGTGTACCATATAGAATTGCCATCGGTTATGACGTCAACCTGGCCCTTCAGGACCGTGATCGTATTGTATTCCGACGAAAAGAACTTCATGTTGGCCTCGCCCGGTTCAAAGCCGGATATATCCCTGAATTCCTGCTGATGGGGCGTTATTATGGTTTTCTTGCCACGCAGCAGATCCGGCTGGCTTCCCAGCAGCTTGATCGCATCAGAATCGATGACAATTGGCCCCTTGAATTTGGTAAGAACCGCCTTGATCGCATTGAAGGTTTCATCGGTCTTACCCATTCCTGGACCTATAAGTAAGGAATCCATCTTTGTTATTGTTTCAAATGATTTTTCGGGATCGTATTCCCTTACTATATAGAAGGGGGAATATGTTGAGATCAATTCCGTCTTTTGCCTGTTTGGGAACATGAATACCAGATCGACTCCAAAGTTCAGTGCTGCCTTTGCCGCTATCACAGCAGATCCATAATATTCCCAACCGGCTATGATGCCTATTTTTCCGTTCATTCCCTTGTGAGAGTCCGGTTTTGGTGGATTGAGATAGAGCAAGTCTCCGGGCCCTGAGTAAATTATGCATTTTTCATCTACGCCAATATCCTTCACAGTTATCTTTCCCGAATTCTCCTCGTTCATGCCGGGCTTGAGATCCATCATGGTGACCGTGTACTGGGGCTTGATCTGAACTCCCGTGCCAAGGCCTGAAGGTACATCCACAGACAGTATGTCTTTTCCGGAGGCGTTTATGTTGTTCATAATTTTCTTGTAGGGGTCCTTAATCTCTCCGGTAACCCCTGTCCCGAATATTCCATCAATGACAAGGTTGCACCATCTTAGATCCTCGTCCAGTTTTGATATGTCATCAATTTCGCCCCTGTAATTCGACAGGGCACGAACATTCTCCTCGCTGTGAAGTGATTCCTTTCCCTTTATGAATACAGCCTTCAGGTCATGGTTTGCCTTCCTCAGTTCCTCTCCGGCTACGAGCGAGTCACCGCAGTTGTTTCCTGATCCGCACACAATCAATATCCTCTTCCGATCCGGAATGTTTTCCTCTATGAATTCTGCCACACCCTTTCCGGCTCTTTCCATGAGGCTGTAAATCTCGCCGTGAAGGTATTTGTAGTTCAGTTCCCTCCTTCTTGTTTCGAATAAATCTATCAATTTTTCACCGTCCTATTTCAATACCTTTCCCGTTGCCATTTTCCACATGTACAGGTCAAGTACGCCAGGTTTCATGTTAAGCATGTCGCTCATCTTTATGAATGCATCTTCTATTTCCAGATACTTTTTTTTCGAAAGTGATGCCTTCAAATCTGTTCCAGACCACGCATTCATCATCCTCAGAATGTGCTTGTCAAGTATTGCACATTCAAACTTCCCAACGTTCCTGAGGAAGTGAGACGATTCCTTGTATCCGACTCCCATGAGATTTTCCGCAAGATATTCTCTGGTTCCCATTGAATCCCCGGTTCTTGCTATTTCAGGCAGCTCATCTATGATCCACCTGGAATCGACAATAAATTTGCTGCGCATGTTGTAGAACCTGCAGCTGACCTTCTTGAGTTCACTTCTTAGTGTTTCCAGATCCGAATAGAGAAAGTGGTCAAGATTCACGCTGTTCATCACCCTTATTCCCATTTCGGCAGAAGTATTGGCAGCAAGAATGCAGAAACACAGTTCAGAGAACAATTTTTCCTTGCCTGACTGCCCGGCCAGAATAAATTCCTTGACCCTTAAATCAATGAGCGGATCGGAATTTTTAACAATCTCCTTCAGATCCGTAAAAATAAACATAAAAAAATGAGGGTTATTTGAAGACCTCGTATGCCTTTCTTGCTTTTTCCAGCCTCTTCTGAACTTCATTCCAGTTGACGTTCTTCATGAACGCATCAAGGTAACCTGCTCTCTTTGGTCCAAAGTCGGTATAATATGCATGCTCGTATACGTCGAGTGCGAGAACCACGATCGCATTCCATATTCCATTTGTGTTGTGAATATCAGCGCCAATGTTTCTTAATTTGCCAGTGTTCAGATCGAAAACCAGAAGCGACCATCCCCTGAAAGCGGTTCCTGTGGCCTTGAAATCCTCCACCCACTTTTCGTAACTTCCAAAGTCCTTTTCCACAGCCTTCTTGAAGCTCTCCGGAACGTTAGAATGAGTGCTCGTGAGTCCGTTGAAGTATATCTCATGCAGAAGCGATCCGTCGTAGTTGAATGTCTCCTCAAGCTTCAGTTCCCTGAAATCGCTGTAATTCTGATTTGCCTTGCTCCTGTCAGCATTGGGTAATTTTTCCCATATCTCGTTCAGTTTGTTCACATACCCCTTATAGTGGGTCTCAAAATGGTAGTCTATCTGCTGATTTGATATTCCGTCGAGATCCTTTGGCTTAAATTTGTCTTTTATTTCCCATTTTTCTGACATTTTTGTCACCAATTATGTATATTCTTATCTAATAAATGTTTTTCTTATCTCGCTTCCTTAAAGAATGTTATCCATGTTTATCGTTGCAGTGTGTTGAGTTAAATCATGCATATTCAGGCACGAAACTGCTTTCTAAGAAAGTCGTGCATGAAAATCCCCGGAAAACGACCGCTCCGAAAGGACTTCTCCAGGAGGTTGGCAATACCACCGAATCGCAGTCTTTGCGAAGAGAAGGGGCATTGGTATATCTCGATTGCATGCAGACGGGGGTGCATGCAATGGGAGCAAAGTGAGAACTCCACAAGCTTTAGCTCTGGGAGTATGTCAGTGCTCAGGACAAGACTGACCTACTGACGTAAACAAATCTCTATCAGAGTCCTATTTTTGTGAGTGGCGCAGCACAAAATAAAATATAATCCCTGCAACGATTAGCAGAACCAATACCGCATAGTATAATATCATGACAGGCAAACTCGGATACACTATCTCGATCAATCCATTACCGCTATAATTCGATACAAGGAAACCTGTTCCCTTATCGGATAAACGGAGAATATCCACATATACATATGTCGAAATGGAAGTGATTATGGATACAAATGATATTCCAAAATAAGCATAAAGAGATGCTTTACCTTTCTTCTCATTCAAAGACAAATGCTTCCTGTAGTAAATAGAGAAAAACGTGCTTAACATAGTTAATATAACAAACAACACAATCCAAAAAATTGGATTAACGAAATGCACAACAGGTGTTGATGGATTGCCGGAGTCCATCACGGCGATAATTCTGGGAGGGCCAACGTAAAGAAGAATAACGTCCGATAACATCGATCCGATCAAGCTTGCAGATACTGCATAGAAAAAAATTGAGTTCTTCATAATGCTCAACCCGTAAACTGTGGTCCGTTTATAGATAGCACAACACACCCACCGTAATCTGTATCATGATCGAACTAGTGGAATTTGAATTGTATGTTAACCTTGGTCTCATAGCATTCAAACAACTTATGTTTTTGAAATATAAAAATACC
>JAJYEP010000036.1 GCA_021785735.1 Thermoplasmata archaeon
TTAAACAGTTACGGTCCAATAATTCTTCTTAAATATGTGTATTAGTTTGGTACTGCTATACAAGGAAAGACTCATCCCTGGCTCCACATCTTAAAGAAAATGCTTGTTTTCTAGACATTCTCCAGCGTGAATCCATATCATCAATGAAATATTGAGATCTGTTTTGCATCAAATTATAACGCCGATATCCCAGAGATATCTGAAAAATCGGAACAGCACAATCTAAGATTTAAATACGTTCCTAAAATCCCTGATCTGGCAAGGGCGCGTGGCCTAGTCTGGATAGGGCAACAGCCTCCTAAGCTGTAGATCAGGGGTCCGAATCCCCTCGCGCCCGTTATGAAACCGAGAAGCAGAGCGTAAAAAACAAAATTTTTGAGAAGAATATCTCCCGTTCCCGCAGACAGAATTATGAAGATTTACTGTTCCATTCGAGGCGCAAGCAGGAATGTCCCGTCTATGTCTCTTCCCACGCCGAACTTGAACGAAATGACCAGCGGATAGTCGTCCTTGAATGAGAGCTTCAGCTCGTCGGTTGTGGTTACAGACTTGATAAATCTGATCAGATACTCTAGAGGATAGGAACTCTTTATCGTGCTCTTGCAGCTGATTTCTTTTAGCATGTCCTTTGGAAGTATCAACTCAGACTCTTCAGTATCAGATACAGACCTGGCCCTGAATGAATCAGGCGTAAGCGTAAGTCTTATTGCATCTGAAACATCCTCTGCGGCCTTTAGACCTTTCTCGAGGTCAGATTTCAACAGTACGACGTAAAATTCCGAACTGATTTGTGGTATCTTCGGGGTAGTAACGGTGCTGGGGTCCAGAAGGTTGAACTTCTTGTTGACAGTTCCTATCTCAAAAAGTAGTTTGTCCTTTTCCTTTGTGATGCTTATCTCATCAGAGTCCCTGGCAACCTTTATGACATTCTTGAGTCTCTCAACGTCAATCGCTATCTCTTCATCAGCATCAATGCTGTATTCCTTGAAGGATTCCCTCGGAATATCAATATTGATCATGGCTACATGCGCTGGATCTACCGCCCTTATATTGATTCCCTTCGATTCGAGTTTAAGTTTTACTTCCGTTATTACAGTATTAAGCAGGTCAGTGATTTCTTTCAGATTTTTAACAGACATTCCTATTCTTGTCATAGTTCTCAACCATTCTTGAATTAATCTCCCAGATAATCAGCTAGAGAATAGATAATACTTTCCTCTTATTGTTCTGATAAACTCTTATGGTCATGAACCCACCGAAAAGTTAAGATTGAAAAACATATAAAGAAGTATGAATAACGAGAAAACAAACGGGCTCCTGAGGTTAGTGGCCCTGCTAATAATTCTTCTTGCAGCTGTCCTGATTGCAGTATACATGGTGACAACTGTTTACCACATAATCCCGCAGAATTTCAGTTCATTCGTGGATGCGATTTTCATTGCTATATTAATCTACATAATCCTCAAGATCGTAGTAAACATGTTGAGGCGCTTTCTTGGAAAGTACCTTGAATATTCGTCCATACATCCCATAATATTCATAGTGAATCTGATTGGATACTTTGTAATAGGCATAGCAGTTCTGGCCGATCTCGGTGTTGACGTATCTTCGGTAATTCTCGGTGGTTCTTTGCTTTCGGTCGTGATTGGACTCGCCGCACAGAGCGTCCTTTCCAATCAGTTTGCCGGAATATTCCTTACCGTTGTGAGGCCTTTCAAGGTGGGCGACACAGTCACAATCAACACATGGCAGTACGGTGGAACCTTCCCAACTCTTTTTCCCAAATATTTCTCTACCGACAGAATTGAGGCCACGGCATATACAGGAATAATCAGGGATATTTCTATCAACTACACCGTTCTTGAGTCGGCAAGCGGGGATATAGTTAAGATGCCAAACTCTGTGGTGATTCAGGGTGCACTGATTGTCCGGAAGTCAGGTATAAATGTGCAGGCAAGATATGAGGTTCCAAAGTACATATCATTTACAAGCATTAACGAATTGATCTCTTCAAAGATAGGGAGTTTACCTGGTGCAAAAGATAAACCGGTATTGCGGATTGACGAAACCACCATGAACAGTTACATCCTGTTAGTTAACTGCAAGTTTGAAGGGACAGATGCAGATACAAAAAGAAGCGATATACTGAAAGTCCTCTTGGATACAATAGAGCCAATGAAATCATCAGCCCAGTAAGATTAATAAACCATTTTAGCTCATATTAGCCTTGGGGCTATAAACGGTAAAGCACAAAAAACATCCTGTAAACGACAGGTTCTTGTGTTTATCCGATATAATTGTTTTTAAGGAGCCACTGATAATTTGCATGAGGATATGGGCATAACAATATATCTGTCGACGCCAGTATTTTTATCCGTCGTCAGGAAAATGTAGGCTCCCTGGTCAACGCCCTTTAACACTCCGTCAAAACTCATGTCTGGAATGAGGTTCTCCTGTCCCTGTCCTATGAACCATACTCTCACTTTGTGATCCGTTAGATCCGCAAGATTCATGATTCTTCATTATTGAAACTGATTTAACATTTGCGCGCGATAATGCAGTTTCCACAAACAGAAGTAAAATCCAGTAATTTTCTTTCCGATTCACTTTTGATAAAATACAGTTACGCGTGTTAACGTGACTGAAGGCAACACATAACCAAATGTTAGCAGATGGAAAGTATTCCATACCCTTACTGTCATGACCTCAGTGATGGATCAAACAGATCCCTGAGGCCGTCACCAAGAAGGTTTGTGCCAACTATAAAAAAGAGAAGAAACAGACCAGGGAAGAAGAAAGCCCACCAGACACCCGTGAACAGGTAACCGTTCGCCGCTCCCACTGCAATGAGATTCCCGAGTTCAGGCGCAAAGATCAGGCCATTTAAAAAGAATGAATTCAGGAAAAACAGTGTTGTGTAGAGCAGTACAACAGTGCCGAGGTCAAGTGACATCTGTATAAGCGCAGGTGGGAGAGAGTTGGGCAGTACGTGGACAAATGCGTTTCTGATCGTCCCGGACCCGGATGCCCTGGCAGCCTCAACGTAGTTCAGGTTCTTCGTGGATAATGCGACGCTCCTTGTGATTCTCGCATAGAATGGCCACATTACCACAATAAGCGCATAAACGAAATCATTAACTGAATCCCCCAGCGCAACTGTCACAACAAGTGCAAAAACTATGAGCGGAAGGCTTAGAAATATATCGGTGATTCTCATAATTATTTCGTCCAGCACGCCTCCCATGTATCCAGAAAACACTCCCACAACTATTCCTATCGTGGAGGAGACAAGTACGACAAACGTAGCATTGGTCAGATCGTATTTCAATGCCCCCAGCATGACAGGCAGAAGTGGAATATTGAATTCTGTGGCTCCAAGAATATACTGCCAACCATGCATGAATCCTGGTGCGGTCGGGTTTGATACTATCCCCAGTCCCCCATAAGTGGCGGCAAACTGGTAGATTGTCTGATCATTGGGTACACCAAGATACCCTGGATATACATAATCGAGTACGGTGAAAAAATAAAAGAACACGGTGATTATGGCTCCAGCCATGCCTGCCCTGTTTCTGATGAAAGCATGAAAGTTAAATTTGAAGTTATCTACCACCGGATGATACTTCCTGTTTACCCAAGTTGAATCTATTCCCGCGTAGTTACTGTTCACGCTCATGGCACACCGGTTCTACTATAATAATAGAAGTGAATAGATTATACTTTTGTAGATACAGCCTTGAACTGTTACGCATCAAAAAATAAAAAATATGGTAAAAATTTGAGGAAAATTAGAGTCCTGCGTAGTAATCCTCGTTGTAAGGCTCCGGTTTCAGTCCTTTCCTTTCCCTTATCTTTGCAACAACCTCTTTCTGGAGTTCAGGAGGCACTCTCTGGTAACCGGCATTTTCGGAGTTCCATAAGACCTTGCCACCAGTCGCGCTTCTGATTGCTGATGCAAAGCCAAACATCCCTGCAACCGGGACCTTTGCGTTAATGATCATCTCATCGCCTTCCTGTGTCATTTCCTCTACAACTCCTCTTCTCTGCTGTATTTCGTTTGTCACTGATCCCATTATTTCTATTGGGACATTTATGTACACTTTCTGGACTGGTTCAAGAAGTATTCTCTTTGCCTGGCACATTGCACCGTATATTGAGTTTCTTCCAGCTGGAATTACCTGGGCGGGTCCTCTGTGGATGCTGTCTTCGTGAAGTTTTGCATCATAAAGACTTGCCTTTATTCCAAAGACTCGCTCGTTTGCAAGAGGTCCTCTTGCAATAACCTCCTTGAACGAATCCATCAGCAGTTCCATGGTTTCATCAAGGTACTGGATACCCTTTGTCACATCCAGCATCATGTTCATGCCCTCCACCATTTCGAGGCCGCGTGCCTCTTCTCTGGTGAACCCGGCGTTCTGAAGCATCTCAATGACAGCTTTTTTGTCCTTGAACTTGGACCCCTGCGGGATCTTGTTCTCTCTTATAAGTTGAATAGCCTCCTCGGAAAGCGGTTCAACCTTGAAATAAAACTTGTTGTGCTTGTTGGGTGACTTTCCTTCGAATGGACCGCCAGTCTTTTCTACGGTCTCTCTGTATACCACTATAGGATCAGAAGTCTGCACCTCAACCTTGTAGTCGTTCCTTATCCTGTAAAGAGTGACTTCAAGATGCAATTCTCCCATTCCGGATATGAGATGTTCACCAGTCTCCTGGTTTATATCTACCTGAATGGACGGGTCTGCCTTTGATACGCTCCTCAAGACATCGACAAGCTTCGGGAGATCAGCAGTGTGTTTTGCTTCTATGGCAAGAGTCACAACAGGCTCAGTGTAATGTACCATGGGTTCGAAAGGATCCATGTCAGGAATGGAGGAGACTGTAGACCCTGCTATGGCAGCTTTCAGTCCGACTACTGCAGCAATGTTCCCGGAATCAATCTCATCCACCTGTATCCTGTCGGGACCAACCATCAGTGAAAGCAGCTGTACCTTGAATTTGGTATTTCCGGCACCATTGATGTACAGTTCTGTTCCTTTCTTCAGTGTGCCGCTGAATATCCTTCCCACTGATATTTCGCCAGCATGTGGATCAACAATTATTTTTGTAATCATCATCGACACAGGACCATTGCTGTCGCAGGAAAGCATTGCCTTACCAATCGGGGATTCAAGATCACCTTTCCAGATCTGCTGGATCCTGTAACTCTGTGCTTTATTGGGATCAGGGAGATGCCTTATGACCATATCCAGAATCACTTTGTGCAACGGGCTCTTTTTGGCAAGCTCCTTCTGCTGCCCATCCTTTACCATCTGGTAAACGTCCTTGAACGAGACTTTCGTGGTCTTCATTGCAGCTGCAGAAATAGCCCAGTTATTATAGGCAGATCCAAAGGCAATTGTACCGCTCTGCACACTTACTTTCCAAAGTTCCCTGAAGTTATCGGGTGCAGATTTTCCTATCAGACGGTTTACGTCTGTTATAACCTTGCCAAAACGCTTCTGCATTTCATCCTCATTAAGTCTGAGCTCGTTTATGAGTCTGTCAACCTTGTTGATGAAAAGGACAGGCTGTACTCTTTCCTTCAGAGCCTGTTTTATCACGGTTTCTGTCTGCGGCATAACGCCCTCAACTGAATCCACAACTATCACAACGCCGTCGACAGCTCTCATTGCCCTGGTGACGTCTCCACCAAAATCGACGTGTCCAGGCGTATCGATGAGGTTGATAAGGTAGTGGTCACCTTCAAATGAATGCACCATGGAGGCAACCGCGGCATTTATCGTAATGCCCCTTGCCTGCTCCTGTTCATCGAAATCGAGCATCAGTTGCTTTCCGGCAAGTTCCTCGCTCATCATTCCCGCACCTGCGATCAGGTTGTCGGATAATGTGGTCTTTCCATGATCAATGTGCGCTGCAATACCAATATTCCTAATTTTATGTGTATTTTTCATTATAGCAAGCGCTTTTTCTATATTGTCCTCTTTTCTGCCCATTTTTACATCACCATACTGTCGTAAAACTCCATAAAATATTATTAGAAAAAATAAAAAAGAATTAACTCTTTATCTGTATTTCTATCTGAACTCCATCAGGAATAGGAATCCTCATTAGCTGCCTCAAGGTTCTTTCATCGGCATCGACATCAATGAGCCTTTTGTGCACCCTGAGTTCCCATCTGTCCCAAGTAGGAGAACCTTCTCCATCCGGGCTCTTTCTGACAGGGACAACAAGCCGCTTGGTTGGCAGGGGAACAGGGCCATGTATTTCCACTCCA
Source organism: Thermoplasmata archaeon (assembly GCA_021785735.1). GTDB lineage: Archaea > Thermoplasmatota > Thermoplasmata > Thermoplasmatales > Thermoplasmataceae > JAKAFX01. The sequence goes on from JAJYEP010000036.1 coordinate 6,275, forward strand.
GTCCTCTTTGCAATTCCACGTATCTCGTCACACACGTTCTCAACTATGTTGTGTTCTGTTCCACTAAGGGAAATTCTAGCCCTATAAGATGCCATATCAATCACTTTTTCTCTAGATCAATACACTGTCCAGCGGCCACAGTTTGACCCATATCTCTGATGGCAAATCTCCCGAGTTGCGGGAAGTCAGACACTTTCTCTATAACGAGGGGTTTGTCCGGCACTACTTTTACTATTGCCACGTCGCCTGTTTTGATATAGTCCGGTTTATCCTTGAGTGTGGTACCATCCTGGGGCTTCAGGGTCCTGATAATCTCCTCAAATCTGCACGCAACCTGTGAGGTGTGCACGTGGAATACCGGCTTGTACCCATTTGCAATGACGCTCGGGTGATTGAGAACGACTATCTGTGCTGTGAAGGATTTCACCACTGTCGGCGGTGCATCGACCGTACCGCAAACATCTCCTCTCTTGATATCATTCTTGGCTATTCCTCTCACGTTAAAACCGACGTTATCGCCTGGTTCCGCAGTTTGCATGGACTCGTGATGCATTTCAATGGACTTTACCTCGCCGTTTTTGTCAGCAGGAAGGAATATGACCTTGTCACCGACCTTCAGAATACCAGTCTCAATTCTGCCAACAGGTACTGTTCCAATACCGGTAATGGAATAAACATCCTGTATCGGGAGTCTCAGAGGCTTGTTTGTAGGTTTCTCTGGTACTGTCAAATTGTCGAGTGCCTGCAGAAGTGTTGGTCCCTTGTACCAGGGCATGTTGGGGCTGGGTTTGGTTACGTTGTCGCCCTTGTATCCACTGAGGGGAATGATGGGGGCATTCTTGTACCCAATTGTCTGAAGGAATTTTTCAACCTCGGCCTTGACCTTGTTGAACCTTTCCTCGCTGTAAGGGGGTTGTGTGGAGTCCATCTTGTTAGCGATGACAATCAACTGTTTCACTCCAAGGGTCTTTATGAGAAAACCGTGCTCTCTTGTCTGTGCCATCACTCCCTCTCCTTCCTTGAAGGAGATTACCATGAGTGCGGCGTCTGCCTGGCTTGCACCAGTAATCATGTTCTTCACGAAGTCTCTGTGTCCGGGAGCATCAATAAGAGTAAAGTAGTATTTGTCAGTCTCAAACTTCTTGTGGTTGAGATCGATTGTCACTCCCCTTTCTCTTTCTTCCTTCAGCCTGTCCATTACCCAGGCAAACTCAAAGGTTGCCTTTCCCTTTTCAACGGATTGCTTCTTGTATTCCTCAATAATATGAGGAGGAACTTCTCCGTGCTCGAATAGCAGTCTTCCCACCAATGTTGATTTTCCATGATCGACATGTCCAATCGTTATTAGGTTTATGTGAGGCTTTTGTGTTGCCATTTAATTCACCAATCTTGATCGGAATTAAGTACGAATATAAGGATTTTCTCAATTGTGATACTAAAACAGGATTTACTTTGGAATAGAACGTCTTGGGGCCATCAGCGAAATATTACCGGAAACCGGGATAGGTTATTAATGCAGATTTTAATATCAATTTCATGGCACTGAAACACATTTATCTGATTCCGCATGGTGATGAACTCATAGATCTGCCTGATGCACAGAGCAGGGAAATGGCAACATCAATCGCAGGGATTGCAGGTGAAGACGATTCTGATGTGCTGGTCATCGTATCACCGCATAATCTGAGGCTTGAAAGAAACATATCAGTCATAAAGACGGAATATATCAGGCTGAACTACAGATTAAAGACTGGAATTATCAGGGGAACATTCAGGGTGGAGCGGCAGCTGGCAAACCAGATTACGGAAAAGACACCAAAAATCACACAGGGGGCTTATTTCATTACATCTAGCGGCAGTAATTCTGTTTTTCCCATGGACTTTGGAACAGGAATTCCTCTTCACTTTTTCAAAAAAAGGGAAATAGTTTCACTGGGTCAGGCCCGCCTGGAAAACAGGAAAGAACTTGTGAATTTTGGGGCGTCTTTATACCACGTACTCAGTGAGTATCCGAGAACTGTCTCACTGATAATCAGTGCTGATCAGGCGCACACACATTCTGAAAACGGCCCATATGGATACGCCCCGGAGGCAAGATTATACGATGAAATGGTGGTTGACATAATGAAGAAGAACAGATTCTCCTTGATATCTACTATTCCTGAGGAATTTATAAGCAGAGGGAAACCGGACAGCTTCTGGAATATGCTCATTCTGGAGGGAATCCTGGAGGAATCAGGACTTCACGTTGAATTTGACTACTACTATGTTGCAGAGTATTTCGGCATGCTGCTCGCGCACAGCTTCCCTTAAATAAGATCTCCAGCCCATAAGAAGGACGTATAAACAGAGTAAATCTTGTTTCTACTGCACAAGCTGGTTCTTCTCGGAAATAAGCTTGGTCAAAAGCCTAGAAAAATCGGAGGGATTCTCGAACATCATCATATCTCCGGATTTCCGGACAAATTCAACTGAAAATTTGAGCTCTTCAAGCACCCTGGATATCGCCTGTATGTCGTTGAAATCACGCTGGCCGGCCAGATACCATTTTTCGATTCCTTCCAGCGATTTGAGATTTTCTGATATTTCTTTTTTCGTGAAATCGTAAAGAGATTTGGCAAATCTCCAAACGCCATAGTAAGGTGTATTTTCAGCACTCTGCACCATTAGTCTAATAAGGTCTCTCAGATCTTTCGGGTTCTTGCTTGGAAAATCCTTGATATCTATAGATCTGAGATCAGAAATCATGGAATTCCATATCGCCTGAAATTCGTTTTCCTTATATGTTACAATCTTTCCGATGGTTGATCTGGGTTCGAGGTTGAAAGTGGTTTCGATTCCTAAAAACTTCCTCAGGAATCCCTTCTTGATAGTGTTCATTCCCATACCTATGCATCCTGAGGTTGTATGAAAAACACCAAAAATCTGGGATATGTCGAGATAATCGAGAGCTTCCATAACGGCCTTGGCCTGATTCATCACACCAAAAGAGTAGTCCTTGCTGAATACGCTTTTTCCTTGGCCCGGCAAATCGACAGCTATCAGGTCATAGCTTTCCAAGATTGGCTGTTCGAAAAGCGATAGCCAGTAATCTTTGGATCCTCCAAGTCCGGATACGAAAAGGATAGTGTTGGTACTTTTTTCTGGATTGCTTCTCATCAGTGAAATTTTGCCGTCCCACGTGTCAACATTTATATACTGAGGCCTCAAGATAATAGACAATTTCTGACAACTTATTAATTTTGCTTGTTGTTTTAAGTTTACATTGCATCCTTGTAATTCGGGTGCTTGATTTGCGATAACCGATAATCCTTCCAAAGATTTTTGCCATATCTATCCCATCTATTGCACTTTAAGACAGTAAAATTGTGCAGGAAAAATTTCCTTGCAATTGAATCTGATTGATGCGTTTCTTCGCCGCAGCATTAATAAACAGACCTCGATCAGTGAAAAGATAGAAATTTTATCTGTGATTAAACATTACAGTTGTGTGGAAGACGAATTAAGATCACTCTGGACTCAGATCACGTTTGGTACTAAACTCAATGTTTTTCCGAACAGCGATAAATTCAACAAAATTGTCATCTTCGGCATGGGTGGATCTGGAATAGCGGGGAGTATTTTTCAGGAGCTTTATTCAGATACACCAGTGATTTCCATCAATGACTACAGGGTACCCAACTTTGTGGAAAAATCCACGCTGGTCATAGGAATCAGCTATTCAGGCAATACAGTGGAAACCATGACAGCTCTTGACGAGTGCCTGGAAGCCGGCGCAAGAGTGGTTTCAATTACATCCGGAGGGGTCCTTTCACAGGAGAAATATGATCCTCTGATCATACCCAGCGGACTCCAACCAAGATCTGCCATAGGTTATCTCCTGATACCTCTCATTAACACCTTCATGTCGTTCAGTGCTTCCGATTACAAGGAAGCCGCATCTCTCACCAGGGATCTGGATGACAATAATAGTGATATAAAGGAGCTGGCAGAGAGCATAGTCAGGAACAGGCAGATACCTTTCATATACGGGTTCACGCCGTTCAAATCCCTGGCATACAGATGGAAGACCCAGTTCAATGAAAATTCAAAAATCTTCGCCTACAGCGGATTTTTTCCGGAAATGGATCACAACGACATAATTCCGATGAAATCAACGTACCGTAAGGATGAGTTCAGGTTTCTTGTGTTTGGAGCCGGTGACAACAAATTTATAACTGAAAGAATAAACGCCACTGCGGAACTTACAGATTCACAGTTTACAATCATTGAACCCAGGGGGAAATCAATTCTTGCAAAGCTGTTTTACCTCATACACTACGGGGATTACCTTTCTTACTATGTTGCCAAGGCAAGAGGAATCGATCCCAAGGAGGTTGACGTCATCACACAGTTGAAGAGGACAATAAAATAGAAAGAATCGATCAGTCAGAGATCCTGAAGCCGCCAGGAGGCAGCAGGCTCTCAACTTCTTCAGGGTCAGCTTCCAGCACGGCAGCTATTTTTTTAGCGATTTTGGACCGTTTTTCATCCCCCGGTTCTATCCTCACAGTTTTCGTCTCGCAGTTTCTCCTGATGCCTGCGGGAGCAATCATCAGAATTCTTGAATCATTGAAGATGTGCCAGCCCATTTCCAGCTTCATTGGAAGATCAAAAATGTAATTTCTTTTTCCTCTGATTATCCACGCACCCTTTGAAACGTATTCTCCGGATTCAGGAGTTTTGCTCACCTGCTCAGGGTATACCCAGTACGCAGATCCCGACGCTATACCTGCCGGCCATGCCCTGGAAAATGCCACACTAAAATTACACGCTTCTCTGATGTCCTCGATTGGCTGTGAATCCTTGTTCGGGAACTTTATTAGAGTGCTTGGAGCACCGTAAAGGTCGGCATGGACATATATGTCATTGTGGGTCATATGTTTCTTGACCAGGTTCTCGTTGGTTTTTCTGTCCCTGCCTGCCATAACAAGGTTGCCGTTTGAAGTGAAGAACCAGTGATACACTTCAAACCAGTTTTTCTGCCTTTTCCTCTTCTTTTCAGGGGCACCGGAGTTCTCATACAATTTTGTGGACTCAATCAGCGCAGCCTCTGCACCACGTGCTTTCTCCTTTAATTCCTTGGATGAGTTGAAAAGTTCACTGGCATTTTCTCCCGCGGTCTTACTGAGGTAAAGCTGGATATCCTCTTCGCCAGTTGAAACGGTGACCCTCTTCTTCTCGTATTCTATCTTCACTATGGTGAATCCATTGAGGGAGTCGCCTGGTTTGATCTCTCCAGATCCAATCATCCGGTTCAGGTCATTAAGCAGGCTCTGGAATTTCTTTAGGTCAGAGATAATCATCTTCCCCTGCTCCTTCAGTTTTTCCGATTTTGAAATGAATTCCTCTATGCTCTTCTTCTGGGATTCTATTCTCTTTTTTATTGGGCCTTCCTTCTCCAGTCCAGAGGGATATCTGGTGAAGTAGAATGAGAAGCCCTCATTCAGATCTGTAAACACTTTGGAAGGGTCTTTCCCGAGGGCCTTAAGGATTACAGGCGACACAGTCTCCTCCTCCTCGTAATAGTAAGCATTTCCAGTCCTTGCTTCCTCCAGTAATGACTGGATTGTAGCCAGGATTTTGTCTGCGCTGTCTATGGTATCCACTGCCGGAACAGACTTGTCTATTCCAGATCGGAAGCAAATTTCCTCAGCAAGGTCGCCACCCAAATTAATCCTCGTGGCAAGTGTTTGGACCAGAGATGCTTTGCTGGCAGAGAGGATATCTCTTAGCTGTTCTCTGTTCATGTCGACCGGGCTGATTGAACTGGGCGGAATATACTTCTCGCCCTTCATTATCTTCCTGTTTTTCCACTCTCTCGCATTGAACGCAAATTCGATGAGTCCGTTATCGGTGACAACAAGGTTTCCCTCCCTGAACATTTCAAATATTATCTCCTGCCCTGTCACGAGCCTGATGACAATGACACGGTCAAAGTTTATCTGGCTGATGGACTCTATCTTTCTTTCAGATAACATTTTTCTCAGGGTGATGGCTATCTGTCCCGGTTCCGGTTCGGTAGGAAAATCCATGAAAGAGATCCCCCTTTCCAGGGATACATACAGGTTCCTCCTTTTGAGATCGCTCCTGTATATCTGGAAGATGAAATCCTTTGCCCCGACCTGATGAATCTTCTTGATGAAACTGCCCTTAAAGCC